>JAGWXN010000351.1 GCA_018969885.1 Betaproteobacteria bacterium
AACGCAGCCTCACTCATCCCTACCACTGGGATCGGGACGACTTCTCGCAAGGCCGGGAGCCCTGGGTCGCCGAAGGCCGCCACCACAATGGCATCGAAGCGCGGGTAATGCTCCGCCGCGAGTTGTGCGACCGCGTAAGCACCGATCAGCGATTCGAAGCGGGTTTCGATGTACGCCACCCCAAACGGCGCAGTCACGACGGTGACATCGGTTCCTGGTGAGGCGGTCCGCCTGGCCTCGTCACCGATGAGTGACGATACGCTCTCGGAGATATTGGGGTTGATGAGGAGCAGACGCATGGGGCGCGGCCGCTCAAACGCTGCGGGGTACCGGCAGAAGGCTGGGCATGCCGCAGCGCAGAAACTGCCCGCCGCCACGGGGGGGCGTGAAGGTCGCGCCGTCCCACACCACCTGACCTCTCAGCATGGTGAGCCCGGGCCAGGCCTTGAGCGTCATGCCCTCGTAGGGGGTGTAGTCCACTGCATGATGCAGCATGGAATTGGTGAGGGTGACTTCCCGATGATCCCAGATCACCAGGTCTGCGTCAGAGCCGATCGCGACAGTGCCCTTCCGCGGATGCAGTCCATAAGCTTTCGCAGGCTGTGTCGCGGTTAACTCGACAAAGCGGTTGAGCGTGAGGCGGCCACCCAACACCCCTTCGGAATACAGCAGTGGCATACGGGTTTCGATACCCGGAATGCCGTTTGGAATGTAAGCAAAGGGCACTTCCTTGCCGCCGGGCTTCTTGCCGGCTGGGTCGTCATAGTTGAACGGCGCATGGTCGGAGGACAGCACAGTAAACAGACCGTCGGACAGCCCGTCCCAGATCACCTGCTGGTTGGAAGCGTCGCGCGGCGGGGGGCTGCAGACGCATTTGGCGCCGAGATAGCTGTCATCGATTCCGAGGTCGGCGGCCGTGAGGAACAGGTACTGCGGACAGGTCTCAGCAAAAATTTTCATGCCACGGCCGCGCGCCCAACGAATTTGCTCGACCGCCTCCCGTCCTGAGACATGCACGATCAGAATGGGTACGTCGATCAGTTCGGCAAGTGAGATTGCCCGATGCGTGGCCTCGCGCTCAACAAGCATGGGACGCGAATGCGAATGAAAGCGCGGCGCTGTCTGCCCGGCGGCCTCGAGCTTTTTGGTGAGCCAGGCGATGCAGTCAGCGTTCTCGGCGTGGATCATGGCCATCGCGCCTTCGCGGCGGGCGAGTGCGAGCACGTCGAGGATCTGCCCATCGTCGAGTTTCAGGTCGTCATACGTCATGTACAACTTGAACGACGTGTAGCCATTTCGGATCAGGCTTGGCAGCTCGCTATTGAGCACCGTGTCGGTTGGATCGCTCACGATCAGATGGAACGCATAGTCGACATGCGCCACGCCGTCGGCGCGGCGGTGGTAGTCGTCGACTGCAGCCTGCAGGCTGTTGCCTTTAACCTGAGCGGCGAACGGGATCACGGTGGTGGTGCCGCCGCACGCGGCCGCGCGCGTGCCGGTGTCGAAGTTGTCAGCCATGCGAACCGGCGGCTCCATGGGCTGGTCGAGGTGACAGTGACCATCGATGCCGCCGGGGGTGACGACGCGTCCCGCAGCATCGATTTCACGTGTGCCTTGGGCCAGTCCCTGTCCCAGCATGGCAATGCGGCCCTCCCGGATTCCGATGTCGCAGTCGATGGTGTCGGAGGCCGTGGCGAGTCTGGCGTTGCGAATGACGCAATCAAACATGGCTGTCATAGATCAATCCGGGGTCAGACGTTGGCAAGCCGCGAGGCGAGCGCGATCAGCGCGCGATCGGAACCGCGGGGACCGATCAGACTCAGACCGAGCGGGGCGCCTGCGCGCTGCGACAACGGCATGGAGAGCTGCGGTAGCCCGCAGAGGCCCGCCGTTGCGAGCATTCGTAGCGCGCGATTACGGTAGTCCTCAAGATCGCCTTCACTAGTGGCCCGCAGCGGTGCGACGTCGGGCATGGTGGGCATCAGGAGCACCCCGCCTGTGCCGAGCAGCGCATCGAGGTGGGCGCTGTATCGCGTACGGTAGGCCCGCGCCTCGGCAACCTGAGCGTCGGTGACCTGGCTAGCCCAGGCGAAGCGCTCGGCCACGCCGGGCCCGAGCGGCGGCTGGAAGCGGCTGATCAGTCCGCCGCAGGTATTCCATGCTTCTCGACCCTGAATGTAGCGGAACGACCAGTACATCGCATCCAGCGAGTCGAGCGTGATGGTGGTCACCTCGGGTTCGCCCAGCACCTTACGCGCGCGTCCAACCGCGCCAGCATGCGCTTCGCGGGCAGCGGGCACGGTTAGCGACCACATGTCCTCAGGCCATAGCAGACGCACCGGTCCGGGTAGGTCAGAACTGTCGCCTGCGAGCAGTACGTCGGCAACGCGCGCGAAGGTGGCGATGTCGCGGGTGAACCACCCGCAGGTGTCAAAGCTGGGGGCGAGATCAAGGCAGCCGGCGAGGCTCACGCGACCATGCGTGGGGCGCAGGCCGTAGAGCCCGCAGTGGCTGGCCGGCGCGCGAACCGAGCCGCCCGTGTCGGTACCGAGCGCGGCCTCGCATAGATGACTGGACACTGCCGAGGCCGACCCGGACGATGATCCGCCGGTGATGCGGTCAGGGGCTGCGCCGTTCACCGGGGCGCCGAAATGCGCGTTGAGGCCATTGAGCGAGAACGCGAATTCATCGGTGACGGTTTTGCCAGCGAGCGAGGCGCCTGCGTCAAGCAATCGCTGGACACTGTCGGCATTGCGGGTTTTGATGCCCGACATCGCCAGCACAAAAGGACTGCCGCCACCGGTGGGATAGCCGGCCACATCGAACAGATCCTTGGCGGCGAAGCGAAGTCCAGCCAGTGGACCGGTCGGTGCGTGCGGCACCTCTACCGAAGGATAGGGAACAAACGCGCGGGCGGGGTCGTGGAGAACAGTCATCGCGTGGCTTCGGCCTGAAGTTCGTGGGTGCGGATGCAGCGCGTAGCATGGCCGGGGGCCACCAGCGTGCGTTCGGGTTGCGCTGCGCGACACTGATCGATTGCGAGTGCACAGCGATCGGCAAAGGCACAGCCGGGCGGCAGTCGCGACAGATCGGGTGGGCTGCCTGGAATAGTCTTGAGACGCTCGCCGCGCGCCATCGACCCCTCGGCGCGGCTTCGCAGCAAGGCGAGCGTGTAGGGGTGAGCGGGGGCGCGGATGACGTCGCGTGTGCTGCCTTCTTCGACGATGCGTCCCCCGTACATGACCGCAATGCGGTCGGCCACTTCCACGGCTGCGCCGAGGTCATGCGTGACGAAGATCACGGCCAATCCGAGCTCACGTTGTAGTTCGCGTAGCAGCAGGAGAACCTGGATTTGCACGGTGGCATCAAGTGCAGTGGTTGGCTCGTCTGCGAGCAGCAGCTTGGGGCGGCAGGCGAGTGCGAGCGCGATCATGGCCCGCTGTCGCATGCCACCCGACATCTCGTGCGGATAGGCGGCCAGCCGGCGCTCCGGGCTCGGGATACGAACCCGCTCAAACAGTTCAAGTG
>JAGWXN010000352.1 GCA_018969885.1 Betaproteobacteria bacterium
ATCGCGAGCCCGAGGTTGCCATCGGGCGACTTGATCATCGGACCCGGTGACGGCAGGAAGTGGAACATGGTGGGCGGCGCGTAATCGATCTTCTTCATGGCGTCGAGCAGCAGCATGCCCTCCAGCGCGATGACGCCGCCCCAGATGAAGTCGGGGCGCGCGGCCTTCAGCCGGCTGGCGATTGCGCCGAAGTCGCGATTACCGAATTCCCACTCCAGCCACAGCACCTCCTGGAGGCCACGCTTCTTCGCCACGTCGCGCGCGCCAACCGACATGAAGTGCACGGACGGGAATTTGGAGGTGACGATCGCGATGGTCTTGGGCGGCTTGGGGCCAGCGGCCAGGGCATCGAGCACCATGTTGGGGCCTGAGCTTTCCGGCGTCGGACCGGTTGCCCAGGTTGGGAACTGCATGTCGTATTTGGCGAGGCTGGGGATGCCAAAAGTGTGATGAACGAGGATCTTTCCATATCGCTGAGCAACGCCCATGGCCGACAGGATATTGGCCGTCGCGTAGGGGCCAATCAGCAAGTCAACCTTGTCAACGGTCACCAGCTGCTCATAGAGCGTGCGGGCGAGATCAGGCTTTGACTGATCGTCTTTCAGCACCCATTCCACGGGACGCCCCAGCAGTCCGCCGCGCTTGTTCAGCTGCTCCACGTAAATTTCACCGGTGAGCTTGTGAATCATGGCGGTGGCCGACAGGGGCCCGGTGAGCGCAAGCGTGCCCCCGACACGGACAGGCGCGCCTGACTGTGCCAACGCACCGCCCGCAAACGGCATGGACAGTAAGGGCGCGCCAGCAGCGGCGAGTAGTGGCTTGAGCGCCTCTCTACGGTTCGTTTTCATGTCTCCTCCTGTGGTGATTGAACAATTCTGGCAGGGTGGCGCCTGCGCGGCGCTCGGTTGTTCAGTGCGCGGCTGCCTGCAGCCGCACCTCCAGCTCACGCATGATGCGCTGTCCCGAGACCACCAGCTGCTGCTGGCGGTCAGTGAGTGCACCGAATGCCATCCGGCCGTCGCGCTTGCGGAACTCGCCTGCGATCATGACCGAATCAATATTGGCAAGGCTCGCCTGGGTAACCAGCGTGGCAACCGGGTCATGCATGGGCTGCATGTTGAGATCAGTGGCCCGAACCATGATGAGGTCGGCCTGCTTGCCCGGGGTGAGCGAACCGATCCGATCCTGCATTTTGAGCATGCGAGCGCCTTCAACCGTGATCCAGCTGAGCGCTTCGCGCGCGGTAATCGTGCCAGTGTCAGGAAGTTTGCCGTCTCGAGCCTTGGCGCGTGCGTTGTCAAACGCCTTTTGCGAGGCAAGTGCCATGCGCGCAACCGTAAACATATCGCCGCTGATGCAGGACTCGAGATCAACCCCCAGTGACGGCTGGGCCCCCAGGTCTCGGAGCCGCCCGGTGATCGCAAATCCGTGGCCCTGAAACATTTCGGTTTCGGGCGTGAGCGAGAAGCTGACGCCGCGGTCCAACATGAACTTGAGCTGCGCGTCGGTCAGGTCATTTCCGTGAACGATATTGTTGTTGTCACCCAGCAGACCCGCCTGACCCAGGCGATCCCAGCCGTCGGGTACGCGAGCCGCGGCGCCTGCGCAGTGCATGCTGGCAATGAGCCCGAACTCGCGCGCGAGCTGAAAATCGTCCACTGCAACGTCATAGGTGGAGTAGTGCGGCCCGAGAATGGCGAGCCCCAGTGTCATCAGTTGATCGCGCGAACTGAAGCGGGTTTTGAGTAAGCGCTCCACTTCGCTTCTGGGGTGGGGCACCTCCCAGAAAGGCTTCTGGCCAGGCTTGGGGTCGGGCTTGGGCGAGCCATGGAAGAACACAGCGCGAATCTGTGACTCGGCCAGGCCGTCAATCGCCGCGTCGGTATGCGCTGGCGTGGGGTTGTTATGACACCAGTCGGCCAGTGTGGTGGTGCCGCAGTTGATCTGGTTCAAGGCGCCCACGAGCGTGGCGATACGGATGTCCTCGGGCGTAAACAGCGTGGCGAGGCCCGCATGCATCTTCTTGAAGTACTCGAGGATGGTCCAGTTGGCAGCTACGCCCCGCAACCCCGTCTGCCAGGTATGCATGTGCGCATTGACCAAGCCGGGGCCCACGATCATGCCGCCCGCATCGACCACCTGAGCGCCCGGTGCGGATAGGCCGGGTCCGACCGAAATGATCCGGTCGCCCTCGATCAGAACGTCCCCCTGGGGGAGGTCGCCGAGCTTGGCATCCATCGTGACTACCAAGCCACCTTGAATCAGGGTCTGCTTCATATTGAACTCTAAGGGGTCGCGCCGGGCGGGATATTGGCGCAATTCGCTGCAACCAGCAAGGAAGATTCGGCGAATGTCGGGGGGATTGGCAGATGGCCCGGGATTGCCGAGCGCTTAGCCATCGATGAGACTGCGCTCGCGCAGCCAGTCGGTGGTGAGCGATACGGCCTCGCGCATGAGATCGGGCTGTCCAACGAAATAATGGGTCGCGCCACGAACAACGCGCAGGGTTTTGTCGGCGCTCGCCACAGCTTGGTAGATCTGCCCGGTGTGCGATTGCGGCACTGCGTCATCAGCCGAGTGCTCGATGGCAAGAAAGGGTACGTGAATGCCTTGGGCACTTCGGACGCCGTCTGCGTTGCTGTCATCGATCGACCACTGTGACAGCCACGAGCGCAGGGTCGAGAATCGAGCGAGCCCCACCGGCCCGTTGTTGGCCACCTCCGGCACCCCCATGAAGCAGGTGCCGATGGGCCGGTCGTTCGGCTCGATGCTGCCGTCAAGAAACCGGGGGTCGGCCATGGTTCGGTGCGTAACGAACCCCCGCTCCAGTTCCCGGCCGCCACTTCGCTTGAGCTGCTCCAGCGTGTCCCGCACCCAGGCTGTGCGGCGGCGAGCGCGCGCGAGCTGTGCGGCGCGAAATGTTGCAAGCCACTCGGCGCTGTAGGGCGGCTTTCTGTCCGGATGATAAAGATCGAGCTCTGGATCGCGACGATCAGGGTCGTTTTCGTCAAGCACGCTGGGATCGATCCACTCAGAGAAGGTGTGAGCGCGCGACATGTGTGCAGCCTGGAACATGACCGCATCAGCAGGAATCAGTCCGGCGGTCATGATCGAGCAGGGATCGCCCGCTGGGGTGTGAGAAATGGAGGGTCGCTCCGCCTGCGACTGATAGAAAAGCGATAGCGATCCGCCGCCCGACCAGCCGGCGAGCACAACCTTCTCGTAACGCCAGACCTCGCGCGCATGGCGGATGTAGGCACCCAGGTCGACGATCACGTTTTCCATGATCAGTGCGCTGTCGTTGCGGGCGTATCGGCTCCCCGCGCAGAGCACATGCTGGCCGCTTTCGGCCATGGCCCTTGGCATAGGCAGCAATTGCAGCGTGCTTGCCGGATGCATGTAGATGATCAAGGTTCGCGACGGGACGCCCTCGGGAAGGTAGCGAATTCCCTCCAGGTGAACTGTTCCAACTGAGCCCGAAAACCCATAGACCGATTTGAAGGCTGATTGCTCGGG
>JAGWXN010000353.1 GCA_018969885.1 Betaproteobacteria bacterium
ACAGGTTCCCGGCCTCTCGCTCAACACCGCGACGGTGCGCGAGCAGTGGAATCTCGCGCAAATGATCGAAGCGTGTGCCCGACACGGCATTCCTGGCATTTCGCCCTGGCGGGACAAGCTCGCCGAGCTGGGCGCGACGAAAGCCGCCGCCATGATCCGCGCCCACGGGTTGAGTGTCACGGGTCTTTGTCGAGGCGGTATGTTTCCCGCAGCGACCGAGGCAGGTCGCCAGGCCGCCATCGAAGACAATCTGCGCGCCATCGATGACGCGGCCACGCTCGGCGCGAAATGCCTGGTGCTGGTGTGTGGTGGGCTACCTGCCGGATCGCGCGATCTGGCGGGTGCACGGGCCATGGTGCGTGACGGTATCGCCGCCATTCTGGGCCATGCGCGGGCGGCTGGGGTCCCCCTTGCCATCGAGCCGCTGCATCCCATGTATGCGGCCGATCGCTGCTGCGTCAACACGCTCGCCCAGGCGCTTGATCTGTGTGATGAGATCGATCCGCAGCATGCACCGCTACGAAACGGTGCGTCGGTTGCGGCACTGGGCGTTGCGGTTGATGCCTACCATGTCTGGTGGGATCCCGAGCTTGACCCGTCGCTTGCCAGGGCCGGGGCCGATCGGCTGCTCGCCTATCACATCTGTGACTGGCTGGTGGAAACCCGCGATCTGCTCCTTGATCGTGGCATGTTGGGTGATGGCGTCATCGATCTGCGCTCACTTGGACGGCGCGTGCGGGCAGCGGGCTACAGCGGCTTCGACGAGGTGGAGATCCTGTCGCGACACTGGTGGTCGGTTGAGCCCGATATTGTTCTCGCCACCATTCGCGAACGCCATCCTGCCTGCGTGGCCTAGCGGGGCGTACGTGGCAGGTGGTCTTTTGCTCGGATGCATCGCCGACGATTTCACCGGCGCCACCGATCTTGCCAACAACCTCGTGCGCGCGGGTATGCGGGTCGTGCAAACGATTGGTGTACCCAGCGAACCGCTCGATGCCGACATCGACGCAGTGGTGGTGGCACTCAAGTCACGCACCATCGAACCCCGGCTTGCGGTGGAACAGTCGCTCGGCGCGCTTCAGTGGTTGCGCTCGCTTGGCGCACGTCAGATTTATTTTAAGATCTGTTCAACCTTCGACAGCACGCCTCGGGGCAACATTGGTCCCGTCACCGATGCGCTCATGGACGCGCTCGGTTGCGATTTCGCAATCACCACACCCGCGTTTCCCGATAACGGTCGAACCGTGTTTCGGGGCCATCTGTTTGTGGGCGAACAGTTGCTAAGCGACAGTGGCATGCGCAATCATCCGCTCACGCCGATGACGGATTCAAATCTGGTTCGCGTGATGCAGTCACAAAGCCGACGTCGGGTGGGACTGATTGACTACCGCTACGTGGCGCGGGGCCCGCAGGCAATTCGCGAGCGCATGTCGCAGTTGCGGGCCGATGGCGTGGGAATCGCCGTGGTGGATGCGATCTCCAATGATGATTTGCTCCGGCTGGGCCCAGCGCTGAGCGATGCCCTGTTCATGACAGCAGGCTCAGGCGTTGCGATCGCGCTGCCAGCCAACTTTGGAATCACCCCCTCGCCGGAGGCGGCCACGCTGCCCGCACCAAAGGGCGCAGCCGCCGTGATTTCGGGCAGCTGCTCGCTTGCGACGCTCGCGCAGGTCGCGCATTTCCGGCTGCAGGGCGGGTGGGTGCTGGCGATCGACCCTCTCCAACTGGCTGCCGAGGGCGAGTCGTTGATTGCCCGTGCAATCGATCACGCTGTATCGAGGCTATCGTCCGTTCCTCTGCTGATTACCTCGAGCGCAGAGGCGCAAGCGGTGCGCGATGCTCAGGCGCAACTCGGTATCGAGGCCGCGGGTTATTTGGTGGAGGCGGCGCTGTCACGCATTGCGGTGGCGCTGGTTGAGCGTGGTGTCGGACGGTTGGTGGTGGCAGGCGGGGAGACCTCGGGCGCATGTGTGCAGGCACTCGGCATCCGTCAACTGAGGATTGGTGCGCAGATCGATCCGGGTGTCCCGTGGTGTCATGCGACGCAGGTCACGGGGAGGAGGGAAGGGCTGCACCTGTGCCTCAAATCGGGCAATTTCGGGGCAGAGGATTTCTTCACCCGCGCCTTTGCCGCGCTCGACTCAGGCGTATCGCCGTGAATGCGTCCGACGCACGCGAGGAAATCTGCCGCGTCGGGCGAAGTCTGTTCGATCGCGGTTATGTTCATGCCACCGCTGGCAATATCAGCGTGCGTCTCGATGATGGCGGGCTTCTCATCACACCCACTGATGCCTGTCTGGGGTTTCTCGACCCGGACGCGCTCGCCCACCTGGACCCGGACGGGCACCAGCTCTCTGGCGAACGTGCCAGCAAGACCGCGGTGCTGCATCGTCAAATCTATGCCCAGGCGCGCGCTTGGGACCCCGGCACGCGCTGCATCATTCACACCCACAGCACCCACTGCGTAGCGCTCACGTTGGCGCCCTGCGGTGCGGAACTGCTCGCGCCCATCACACCCTACTTTGTGATGAAGGTTGGTCATGTGCCGGTGGTGTCCTATCACCGACCTGGTGCACCCGAGGCCGCCAACGAGGTGGCCGAGCAGATCGAACGCTATGGGCGCAGCGGTCGACCGATCCGGGCGGTGATGCTCTCCCGATTGGGACCTACCGTCTGGCAGGACAGCCCTGCTGCTGCGATGGCTGTGCTGGAAGAGCTTGAGGAAACCGCGCGGCTGGCCTGCCTCGCACGCCCGCCTCTGGCGCCGCTCGATGAGGCGGCCATTGAGGAACTGCGTCGCGCATTCGGCGCGCGCTGGTAATGGAAGGAAATGCCGTGCCGAAATTTGCCGCCAACCTGTCGATGCTTTATCCGGAACTGCCGTTTCTCGAGCGGTTCAGTGCCGCCGCGACCGATGGCTTCGAGGCAGTGGAGTTTCTCTTTCCCTACGACTATGAACCGGCGGTGCTGGCCGACCAACTGACCCGATATCGGCTCAAGCAGGTGCTCTTCAATGCACCGCCCGGCAACTGGGCCCAGGGCGAGAAGGGACTCGCCTGTCTGCCCGGACGCGAAGCAGAATTTTCGGTGTCGATCGATCGTGCGTTGATGTACGCCCGGGCGCTTGACTGTCCGCGGGTCCATGTCATGGCAGGGATCATGCCGCCGGCAGTCGCCCATGAGGCGTTGCGTGCCACTTTCATTACGAATTTTCGCGCGGCAGCCCGTCGCGCTGCGCCGCTTGGCGTCACGCTGCTGATCGAGCCCCTCAATCAGCGTGACAACCCTGGCTACTTCGTGAGCCGCCAGGATGAAGCGCACGCGCTTATCGAGGAAATCGGTGAGCCGAATGTGGGCGTGCAGATGGATCTCTATCACTGTCAGATCGTCGAGGGTGATGTAGCGATGAAGATCCGTCAGTGGCTACCCTCAGGACGTGTCTCGCATTTACAGATTGCCGGCGTACCTGAGCGACATGAACCCGATGTCGGCGAACTGAACTATCGTTATCTGT
>JAGWXN010000354.1 GCA_018969885.1 Betaproteobacteria bacterium
GGTGGATCCAGTGGCGGCGCAGCCGTCGCGCTTGCGCTTCGTATGCTGCCGGTAGCCGATGGCAGCGATATGGGCGGCTCGCTTCGTAACCCCGCGGGATGGAACAACGTCTACGGCTTCCGACCATCTTTTGGGCGCGTCCCTAAGCTCCCGGAATTGGATCTTTTCGGCCAGCAGCTTGGCGTTGAAGGGCCGATGGCGAGAACCGCGGCTGATCTTGCCCGCCTGCTAGCGGTTCAGGCAGGCCCCGATGTCCGCGCTCCCCTATCGCTGCATGAAGATCCGGCAATTTTTGCCCAGGCGCTGCAAAAACCCGCACGCGGGCTTCGAATTGGGTGGCTCGGTTCGCTGGAAGGTCACCTGGCGCTTGAACCCGGCGTTGTCGAGGTCTGCAGCGACGCATTGAAGACGCTTGAATCCATCGGCTGCGTCGTGGAGCCAGCAGCGCTCGGGTTCGATCCCGAGCGGCTGTGGCAGGCCTGGATCACCCTGCGAAGCATGCTGGCCGGAGGCGCGCTGTCGGCGCACTATCAAGATCCAGAGCGACGCGATCTGCTCAAGCCCGAGGCCGTCTGGGAGGTTGAGCAGGGCCTCACCCGGACCGCTCACGACATCTATCGCGCCTCGGTCGCCAGAAGCGACTGGTATCGCGCTGCGCTGGCCCTGTTCGAACATTTTGACTTTCTCGCGCTGCCCAGCGCGCAGCTCTTCCCATTCGATCTGCAATCAAATTGGCCTGCCGAGATCGCTGGCCGCACCATGGACACCTACCACCGCTGGATGGAGGTGGTGGTGCCGGCCACCATGGCGGGACTGCCCGCGGCAAGTGTTCCCGCGGGCTTTGGCGGCGCCCTGGGCCTTCCCATCGGCTTGCAGCTGATCGGCCCACCGCGGGCTGACCATTCCGTGCTGCAACTCGCCCACGCTTACGATCAGGCGAGCGACTGGGTACGGCGCGCGCCCCCCCCAGAACCGCTCGGAGCGTAAGCTTCGAGACGCAGCCTTTTCCCCCGTGGCAAAGGACTGTATTACACTCGCGGCCGTTCAATTATTTTCCTGTCCAGACCATGGGCTTTCTGCTCATCGATATCGGCAACACCTTCTTCAAGTGGGGGGTCTACTCGCTCCCGCAGCATGACGCGGATACCGCTCACATGCGCGTGCGCGAATACGGCCGTGTGTTGCTCGACGAAATCCCCATGGTGATGGGTGACTGGCGGCGGCTGCCCCGCCCTGACCGCATCGTGATTGCCAGCGTAGCCGGTACCCGGGTGGTGAACCCGGTATTGCGGGCGCTCGAGGTCTGGCCCGATGCACCGACGCCTCACTGGATCAGTTCACGCGCCCAGCAGTGTGGCATCACCAATGGTTATCTGAACCCTGCTGCGCTGGGTTGCGATCGGTGGGCGGCGATGATCGGCGCGCGTGCACTGATTGGCGAGCGAGCTGGCCTGGTGGTGGTGTGCGGCACGGCCACCACCCTTGACATGTTGACGCCAGATGGGCGGTTTCTTGGCGGCGGAATCATGCCGGGCCTTGGCCTCATGCAACGCGCGCTTCACCAGAACACCGCCACGCTGCCCGATGCCGCGGGCGACTATGTTGATTTCCCGCGCCAGACCGTTGATGCCATCGCCACCGGATGCGCGCACGCGCAGGCGGGCGCTGTTGAACGCGTATTCTCGCTTCACCAGCGAAATTACCCAGAAATGCGTTGCATCCTCTCGGGCGGCGCCGCGCGCTCGCTCGGTCCACGCTTGAGTATCGAGTTCACCTATGTGGAGAACCTGGTGCTTGAAGGCCTGTATCGAATCGCCATCACGCTGGGGACCGAGGGCACACCGATTCGCTCGGGTTCGTCAGACTGACCGGAGCCGGGCGCCGCGCGCCACATCCACGGTTCGAAGCAGCGCGAGCGCCGCCAGGAAAAACACGCCTGTCCCAAGAATGGCAAGCCGATGGTTGCCGCCGCTTATCCAGGTCACCGCACCGTAGGTAATGGGTCCAATAACGGCTGCCACTCGAACTGCAAGCGACCATAACCCATAAAACTCTGCCAGTCTGGATTCGGGCGACAGCAAACCCACCATCGCGCGTCCGCACGACTGACTGGCTCCAATACAAAGGCCCGCCAGCACCGCGGCGCCCCAGAACTGCGCCCGGCTCTCGCCCAGCCCCGCGATCAGGGTCATGGCAACCCAGCCGACCAGCGTCATGGCCAGCGCAAGGCGATGACCGATGCGGTCTTGTAACGAACCGAAGCCGAAGGCGCCGACCGCAGAAGCGATGTTGACCGTGAACACCAGGATCATGGTGTCGGTCTGCGAAAAGCCCATCTGCTGCTCCGCATAGACCGCAGCCAGTGCAATCACCACTGCAATGCCCGCCTGGTAGCAGGTCATGCAAAGAAGCAGCTGCCTGAGGTCGGGAAACTCCTTCAACGATCCGATGCTGCGGCGCAGCTGTTGCCACGCGCCTACCGGGAGCCTGCGGGCGGCGGGGTCGGCACCGCGCGCAGGCCGCTCACGGAGCAGGAAAAAAGTAGGGAGCGAGGCGAGCGCAAACACTACCGCGGTGATCAGCATGGTTTCGGGCACCGCCTGAGCAGCCGTTGTGCCACGAGACGCCGCGCTAAGGAGCCACGCAAGCGACAGGCCCAACG
The DNA here is from genome assembly GCA_018969885.1 of Betaproteobacteria bacterium. The sequence goes on from JAGWXN010000354.1 coordinate 2,663, forward strand.
TGAGCATGCCACCGAAATAGCCCACTCCCCAGCCCCAGCCGGATACCCGGCCGATCGATTCGGGCCGAGCGAGGTCGGGAAGAAATGAAGCGATCAGTGACTCGCCGACGCAATAACAGACGTTGGAAATAATGACGAGTAACGCGGCAAGCAGCATCGTGTCGGGACCCGCGGCGGCAAGCGCAGCGGTGGCCGCCACGCACCCGACGGTGCTCAATGCGAGAAGCAGTTTTCTCGCACCGCGCCGGTCTGCCCACGCCCCCAACGGCGGCGAGATCACCGCAACAATCAGGCTGGAGATCGCCACTGCGAGGGTCCAGGCAAATGTTGCCCAGCTCGCTCCACCCGCCACGACCCCCACAAAGTAGGCGTTGAACACCGCGGTGAGCACCACGGTGGTGTAACCCGAATTGGCGAAGTCGTACGACGCCCAGCCGAGGAGCTCGCGGCGGCGTACACCTGGCCTCAGCGCGTCAGCGACCGGCAAGTGCGTGCCTCACCTGTTCGAGGGTGGCCGGATCCTCAATGGTGGTGAGATCGCCCGGATCGCGCCCTTCGCACACCGCCTGAATCGAGCGCCGCAGGACCTTGCCACTGCGGGTCTTGGGAAGCATGGACACAAAATAAACGCGAGACGGTCGCGCCACCGCCCCCAGCTGCCGGTCGACGGTTGCCATCAGCTCGCCCTCGAGTTTCAGGCGGTCATCGATTTCTTCGACGAGTGACGGATCTTTCACGACGGCAAACCCCACCGCTACCTGCCCCTTTAACGTATCTGCGACACCGACCACCGCGCACTCGGCCACGGCAGCATGGCTGGAAAGTGATTCTTCGATTTCGCGGGTGC
>JAGWXN010000355.1 GCA_018969885.1 Betaproteobacteria bacterium
CCTTCCACCTGGGTGGGGTCGAGCTGAGTGCGGCCATCGGCGCCCTGTACCCGCTTGAACCGCACCAGGCTTTCGTTTGCCTGCACGATCATCTGACGGGTGGCGACTTTGGGAATGTCGCCATCAAATCCGGTGGGGGTCTGTGGAGCGGCCACCACCAGCGTCTGCTGCGCAGCCACGCCCGAGGCAGCCGCAAGCAACGCGATCGCTGTGAGCGTGACAGCCAAATAGCTGCGAGTCCAGGGCCTGATCGACACACACGGCTTCATTCGCGATCTCCTTGTCAGATGCAAAATCAATATATAGGACTCGTGGGGGGGCCGCAACAGCGCGCATCGATGCACGAGCGCTGCGGCTCGCTCAGCTTGATGCGATCAACGTCAAGCCACACTGCTCGCCGATTTCGACCGCCAGCCGCCTCACAAGCGGCCGCCCGCCGCCGCGCCCGGTGCCGGCTGGCGCTGCCCCGGCGGAATGATCCGCGCCCGGCCACGGCGTGCACGCGATGCCGGCCTCCCGGCATCCGCTTGCCAGGGCATCGATGGCGTCGAAGCCCAGTTCCAGGGCCACAGGACGAAGCGCCACGGCGTCGGCGTCAATCTCAAGGCGCAATAACGTATCGCCCAGTTCAACCACGAGTGCGGGGAGCACACGCCCGGCTCCAGGCATTCTTGGCACCGGCATCGCCCCAATCTTCCGCAGGCCGCCAAGTATGGAGGCCCCCGAGTCGGGGCGCGCAGGCAGCCCAAACGCCGCCAGCCTGCGCGCAAACGCCGCGACCGCCTCGAGGGGTCCGACGTAGCAGATCTCGCGCACCGATCGCGCACCATTGGCATGCTCACAATCCGCAGGTGATCGAAGCAGTTCCGGCGTGAGATGCTCGACAAAGCAAAGGTAAGAGGGATCGTTTGGATCCCAGGGCGAATCAAAAAACGCGAAGCGTGCGATCCCTTCGCGATCCGGTTCGCGAATCGGCCGGGACCATCGACGCAGCGCCCCGACGCGCGCGGCCGGATCGGCGCCGGTTTGCCGGCTGGCCGCATCGAAGCCTGCGTGAGCCTGTTCAGCATCGCGAACCGACAGCGCGAGCACATGCAGACCAAACCGTGTGGCAGGGGCGGCCGCAAGCGGATGCCGCGATCCGGGGTCAGTGATCTGCATCAGCTCGACGTACCCCTCGGGCAGCATCAGCGTGTGTTGCGAACTGCCCGCTGAAACGGTCCGGCCCTGCGGATCAGACATCGTGTGATCCGCGCGTGCACTGAGGCAAAATCCCATCGCCTGAAAACGCGCGCGACTACGCTCGAGATCGGGCACGATCAGACCAACATGGTCAAAGCCGGGAGCACTCATGTGCACGCGCCTGGCATCAGCGCCAGTACTCAGGCCTCGAAAAGCCCTTGGCCTTAGGGTCGTTTTCGACAAATCGACGATAGGTATCGGATTTATAACCCTCAACGAGCTTGGCCATCAGCGCGCCTTTCGCCACGTCATCGCGGGCGGCCAGAATGATCCGATATTGCGGCGCGGGGTCCTCCAGCGCGAGCGCAGAAGAGAGCAACATGCCCGCCGCGATCACGTGATTACCCAGGATCGCCGCGGCATCCATCTCGGGCAGTGCTCGGGGCATTTGGGGCGCATCAAGCAGCACCAGCTGCAGTTTGCGAGGATTACCGGTGACGTTCTTTTCCGTTGCACGGCCTGCGGGCACCGATGCATCGATTGTAATCAGCCCCTGCGATTGCATGAAGGCAAGCGAGCGGCCTAGCGAAGTAGGATCGTTGGGAACTGCCACCTTGCCACCCTCCGGCAGGGCTGCAAGGCTTTTGTGCTTGTTCGAATAGAGCCCCAGCGGTGCGCTTGGCACCTGCAACACTTCGACCAACCGGCCCTTGTGCTGGCTATTGAAGGTTTCCATGTAGGCACGGTTCTGAAACACATTGGCATCGAGCGAGCCATCCATCAATGCGGAATTGAGTTGCAGAATATTGGAGAACTCGGTGGCCTGAACCTTGACACCCTGGCTCTCGAGAAAGGGCTGTACCCCACGCTTGAACTGATCCGCGTAGGGGCCAGGAAAGAACCCGATGCGCAATACCGACTGTGCGGTTGCGGGCAGACTCGCAGCACCAGCCAGCGCGGCGCTACAGGCGAGAAGAAACAGTCGCTTGTTCATATTGGGTCTCCTTTGATGGACTGTGTGAAAGTGAAAGCGATGTCAGCATTAGATTGGGAGCGACAAGCGGAGCCGCTCATGCGTCAGCGTCGGTCGCTGTGTCGTACCAGCCAGTCACCCAGATACTGGGTGCACTGCACCAGTACGAACATGATGATCACGCACCAGATCATCACCGCGGTTTCGAATCGATAGTAACCGTATCGGATCGCGAGATCACCCAGACCGCCAGCACCGACCGCACCCGCCACCGCCGAGTAGGCGATGAATCCGGTCGCGGTTACCGTGAGACTACCCAGGATGGCTGGCAACGCCTCAGGCAACAGCACCCGGGACACAATCTGCAGCGGGCTTGCGCCGCAGGCGCGTGCCATTTCGATCATCCCGCGCGGTACATCGCGCAGGTTCTGCTCGACCAGCCGGGCAAAGTAAGGAATGACTGCGAACGACAAAGCCACCGCAGCAGCCCGCGGCCCAATGCTGGTCCCCACGACCATGCGCGAAAAAGGGATCAGCAGCACCAGCAGAATGATGAACGGAAACGAGCGGAGGACATTGACCAGATAGCTGGCGACACCGTTCAGCAACGGGCGCGGGAATAGCCCTCCGGCAGAGGTGCTAAAGAGCAAGACACCGAGCGGCGTGCCAAGAACCACAGCGGCCATGAGCGTCACCCCCACCATCAGAAAAGTATCGGTGGTGGCCTTCCAGAGGTCTGGGCCAAACTGAACCAGTGCATCGAAGAGCGTTACCGGCGTCATGCGAGATCATCCTCCTGCGGCAACTCGGTCTGATCGGTCCAGCCACGCGCAGTCTCGAAAAAGAAACGGCCCAACGCGCTTGCCGGCGCCGGGTTAGCCATATCAATTCGGTCCACCACGCGCCCTTTTTCCAGCACCACAGCATGTTCGCAAAGGTAGTGCGCCACCTTGATGTCGTGGGTGACCAGCACCATCGTCATGCCTCGTTCACGGTTGAGCTGCTTGAGCAGTCTCAAGATAGATAGGGCAGTGTGCGGATCGAGCGCTGAGGTGGCCTCGTCACTCAATAGAATTCGTGGCTCGGTGGCGAGCGCGCGCGCGATCGCCACACGCTGCTTCTGTCCTCCCGACAGCTGCGCCGGGTAGCTGGACTCCTTGTCGCTCAGCCCCACAGCAGCCAGCGCCTCGCGAGCACGCTCGCGCCGGCGTGCGCCTGCCACCCCTGCCACGTCGAGCGCGAAGCTGACGTTTTCAAGCGCAGTGCGGCTACTCAGCAGATTGAACTGCTGGAAAATCATGCCGACCTGCCGGCGCGCCTCGCGAAGCTCGGCGGCTGA
>JAGWXN010000356.1 GCA_018969885.1 Betaproteobacteria bacterium
AACCCAAGCGGCAGCAGTAACTTGACGGGCCAGCGCACCAGGCCGCCCGCGTTGCTCGACATCTCGTTGTTGACGAACGAGTCAACGAACCAGGGCCAGGACATCCAGGCGAGCAAGACTGCGGCTGGCATCAGGAAAAAGATCAAACCGAACAGGTCGACCATCGCCTGCTTACGAGGCTCAAGGCGCGAGTAAACAACGTCGACCCGGACATGCTCGTTTACGCGAAGAACGAAGGGCGCACCGAGAAGCACCATCACACCGAACAGATACCACTGCAGCTCAAGCCAGGCGTTTGAACTGCTGCTGATGAGGTATCGGAGACTGGCATTGATCGCCGAGACCAGACACGACACGAGCACCGCCCAGACTGCGATGCGACCGACTTTTTCGTTGATCCAGTCGATGCCGTTCGAGATGCGAAGGAACCCCTGCACGGTATGTCCTCCAAAAGGTTTGGCACACCGCCAGCCACCGGCCGACGGGAGCAAAACCTTGCATTTTACCGGGGTCGGGGCAGGAATCGCATCCCAACCCTCCCCGCGCGCGGAGAGGGTTTACACCGAGTTCGGGTATTCAGCGCTTCCTGACTGGCGGCAGATCCGTGCAGACGCCCTCGTACACTTCGGCCGCCATGCCGATGGATTCGCCGAGCGTGGGGTGCGGGTGAATGGTGCGGCCGATATCCACGGGATCAGCGCCCATTTCGATGGCAAGCGCCACTTCCCCGATCATGTCGCCCGCGTGGGTGCCTACGATTCCGCCGCCCACACAACGGTGGGTTTCTTCATCGAACAGCAGTTTGGTGAAGCCCTCGTCGCGGCCGTTGGCAATGGCGCGCCCGGATGCTGCCCAGGGAAATACCGCCTTACCAACCTTGATTCCCTGGCGCTTGGCCTCTTCTTCGGTGAGCCCCACCCAGGCCACTTCAGGGTCGGTGTAGGCCACCGACGGGATGACCCGGGCATCGAAGTGGCTCTTCTGGCCAGCAGCCGCTTCGGCCGCGACATGCCCTTCGTGAACAGCCTTGTGGGCGAGCATGGGCTGACCAACGATGTCGCCGATGGCGAAGATATGCGGCGCGCTGGTGCGCATCTGCGAGTCCACCGGAATGAAACCCCGATCGTTTACGGTAACACCTGCCCGATCGGCAGCGATCTGGCGCCCGTTGGGGCTTCGCCCGACGGCGGACAGCACCATGTCGTAGAGCTGCGGCTCGGCAGGCGCGTTGTCGCCTTCGAACCAGACCCGAATGCCGGCGGCTTCGGCCTCGACGCGAACGGTCTTGGTACGCAGCATGAGCTTGTCAAAGCGGGGCTCGTTATATTTCTGCCAGACTTTGACCAGATCGCGGTCAGCGCCCGCCATCAGCCCATCGAGCATTTCGACCACTTCGATGCGTGAGCCAAGGGTGGAATAGACGGTGGCCATTTCAAGGCCGATGATGCCGCCGCCAATCACCAACATTCGCTTGGGTACCGAGCGCAATTCGAGCGCGCCGGTGGAATCGACAATGCGCGGGTCATCAGGCAGGAACGGCAGCTTCACCACGCTTGAGCCAGCAGCGATGATGGCCTGCTCGAAGCGGATGACTGTCCTCTGGCCATTTGCAGTGCGCCCCTCGCCCTCGGTGCCCTCCACTTCCAGATGGTTGGCATCGAGGAAACGGCCGATGCCACGCACCACCTCCACCTTGCGGGCGCGCGCCATGCCGGCCAGCCCGCCGGTGAGCTTGCCGATCACCGATTGCTTGTGCGCGCGGAGCTTATCGATGTTGATCGCGGGCTTGCCGAAACTCACGCCCAGCTTTTCAAAGTGCGTGGTTTCGTCGATCACCGCCGCAACATGGAGGAGCGCCTTGGATGGAATGCAGCCCACGTTGAGGCAGACACCACCGAGAGTGCCGAAGCGCTCAACAAGTACGGTATCAAGACCCAGGTCGGCGGCTCGGAAAGCTGCAGAGTAGCCGCCCGGGCCCGCGCCCAGTACCACCATGCGACAGCTGCGATCCACGGGCCCGGTGTAGGCGGGACCGCCGGCCGGCGCTGGGATCGCCGGCGCCCGTGCGGGTACGGTTGGTACTGGCGCGGTCACCCCTGGCGCAGGCCCCGCGGCCGTCTGAGGGGCCGAAGCCGGCGCCGCAGCCTGGGCCACACCCGGTGCAGGCGTCGATGTCATGCCTCCAGCCACCACGCCGGCGGCGGGTTCGATGAGCGCAAGCGGCGAGCCCGTGGAGACCCGGTCGCCGAGCTTCACGCGCAGTTCGCGCAAGACGCCTGCCATCGGCGACGGGATCTCCATCGAAGCCTTATCTGACTCGACAGTGATCAGGCTTTGCTCCGCCGCCACCGTATCGCCGGGTTTGACCAAAATTTCGATGACCTCAACCTCCTCGAAGTCACCGATGTCGGGCACATTGATGTCGATCGCTTGGCTCATGCTGTTCTCCGGCTTCAGAGCATCACACGCCGAAAATCGGCGAGCAGCTGCGCAAGCGCAACATTGAATCGGGCCGCCGACGCACCATCAATCACTCGGTGGTCCCAGGAGAGCGACAGCGGCAGCATGAGGCGCGGCTCAAACGCCGAGCCGTTCCACACCGGCCGCGTCTGCGAACGGCAAACACCGAGAATGGCGACCTCGGGCGCGTTGATGATGGGCGTGAAATACGTGCCGCCAATGCCGCCCAGGCTGGAAATGGAGAACGTACCCCCCTGCATGTCAGCGGGGGCAAGCTTGCCCTCGCGGGCCTTCGCCGCAAGCTCGGAGCTTTCACGGGCGATCTGCAGAATGCCCTTCTTGTCCGCATCGCGAATCACGGGCACCACCAGGCCATTGGGCGTGTCAGCCGCAAAGCCGATGTGCCAATAGTTCTTGAGCACCAGCTCATCACCCTCCAGCGAAGCATTGAACTCGGGGAAGCGCTTGAGCACCGTCACGCAGGCCTTGATGAGGAAGGCGAGCATCGTCACCTTGGTGCCGCCCTTGCCCTGCTCTTCATTCAGCTTCACGCGGAAGGCCTCGAGCTCGGTGATGTCAGCATCATCGTGGTTGGTGACGTGCGGGATCATCACCCAGTTGCGATGCAGATTGGCCGCAGACAGCTTCTTGATTCGCGGGCGAGCCTGACGCTCGATCGGGCCGAACTTTGCGAAATCAACCTTGGGCCAGGGGATGAGCCCGAGCGCAGCACCACTGTCAGCCGCAGAAGCGGGTGCCTCGGGCGCCGCGCTGCTCCGCGCGACCAACGCTTTCACATAGGCCTGAACGTCAGATTGAAGAATGCGTTGCTTGGGGCCGGTGCCGCGCACCTGGGACAAATCAACGCCCAGCTCGCGTGCAAACCGCCGTACCGAGGGCGACGCGTGAGGCTTGACGATGTGCGCATGGTCATCGGGCTCGGCTACAACCGGCGGCGTACGCGGCACATTGGCCGGCGCCTCTGCGACAGTGGCCACAGGCTGCGCGGGCGGCGGCGCGGGTGACGCCA
>JAGWXN010000357.1 GCA_018969885.1 Betaproteobacteria bacterium
CAGCTGATTGTGATGGTCCGTGAAAGCGAACAACGGCTCTTTAGCGCGCGCTGCGTGCATCGCCTGAGCGGGCATCAGGAGGCGCTCCGAATCGTCTCGAAGACCGTGCGGCTGATCGATTGCGACGCCGGGCATCGTGGGTTTGCTGTACCCCTTTAGGTCATCAAGGGCTATCTGAACATCATCACTCAAGGGAGACTCGAATGAAGCGTTTATTGACCGCAGTCGCGGTATCGGCAGGATTGGCGGGGGCGGTGGCGGCCCAGGAAGTCACCCTTCGCGCCGGGGTGTTTGTTCCGGTGAACACCGCGTTCGGCGAGATGTGCGGTCGTTTCGTGAACCAGCTCAACGCCGAGGCCAAGGGCACGGTCCAGATCCGGCTGGTGGGCGGCCCGGAGGCCATTCCCTCATTTGAACAGGCCAATGCCGTGCGTAGCGGCGTGCTTGATGTGGTGTGCTTACCGCCCGCGTTTTATGTGAGCGTCATGCCCGAGGCCGATTCGCAGATTCTCGCCACCACCTCCACCATCGAGCAGAAACAATCTGGCGCCTACGCGACTCTGCAGGCGGCGCATCGCCAGCGTATGGGCACTCACCTGCTCGCCTCCTACGGTGACGGTATCCGTTTTCATATCTTTACGAGCAAGCCAGTCGCCAAGGTGGAAGACCTGAAGGCGATGAAGCTGCGTACGACCCCAAACTACACGCCGTTCTTTCAGGCCTTGGGCGTGAGCCTGGTTAACACCGCGCCCGGCGAAGTTCAGCAGGCGCTCGAACGCGGGGTGGTTGATGGCTACGGCTGGCCGCTGATCGGTATCTTCGATCTGGGCTGGGGGGCATTTACACGCTATCGCGTTGATCCGGGTTTCTACACGGTCATTGTGAACGTGCTGGTCAATGACAAAAAATGGCAGTCGCTCACGCCAGCACAGCGCGCTGCACTGGAAAAGACCGCGGCCTGGTTCGATCAGGAAAACGTCAAGTGGGTGGCTGACAAGGTTGCCGCGGAAAGCAAGCGCCAGGCCGATGCCGGGATCCGCGCGGTGGATCTGGGCGGCGACTTCCGGAAGGGCGCCTACGAAGCCTACTGGGGCGAGATGATCAAGCGTGCGCCAGACCAGACGCGTGCGCTGCGGCAGGTGCTCGACCGTTGAACGGCTTCAGCACCACGGGCCCGGGCATGCCGCCTGTGCAGGGAGCAGCATCGGGTGCCGAGCAGCGGAGCCCGCTGGTCGGCCAGCCGCTACCGCGGCCGAAGGCTAGACAGCTGGTGGCGGGGCGCGGCCGCTATCTCGACGATCTGCGGATCGCGGGAGCGTTGGCGGCCGCGTTCCTTCGCAGTCCCCATCCCCATGCCCGGTTGCTCGCGCTGGATGTTGCAGCGGCGCTCAGCGCCCCGGGTGTGGTGGCTGTGCTCAAGGCAGATGATCTGGCGCCGGTGCTCAAGCCCTGGACTGCACGAATGCCCACGCTTGCCGCGCATCGGTCGGTGGAGCAATTTGCATTGGTGAAGGAGCGCGCGCTCTGGCAGGGCCAGCCGGTCGCGCTGGTGCTTGCCGAAACGGTGGCGCAGGCCGAAGATGCGGTCGCGCTGATCGACGCTCAGTGGGATCCGCTCCCCGCCCTCGCGAGTGCCACCGAGGCGCTCGCAGCCGATGCACCCGTGCTTCATGCCGAGCTCGGTGACAACCTTCTGTTTCAGCATCGGATCGATGCAGGCCGCGATCACGCCCCGCCTGCTGTCGACCTTGAACGGCGCTTACGGTTCCCGCGCCACACCGGCGTCTCGCTCGAGCCCCGCGGCCTGATTGCCGACTTTGATCCGGCGCAGCAGCAGCTCACCGCGTATGCGTCGACACAAGTCCCCCATCAGATGCGGGCGGTACTGGCCGCACAGCTGTCACTTGCAGAGCATCAGGTGCGGGTGGTGGTGCCCGATGTGGGCGGCGGGTTTGGTGTGAAGCTTCATTGCTACGAAGATGAAATGGCAGTGGCCGCTGCCGCGCGGCTTCTTGCGCGTCCGGTGAAATACGTGGTGGACCGACTGGAGGCGTTTGCGTCCGATATTCACGCGCGCGCTCACACCGTCACGGCTCGCATCCAGGCAGCAGCCGATGGCACGCTGCTGGGGTTTGATGTCGATGATCAAGTGGAAGCCGGGGCGGTGTCGGTGTATCCGCGCAGCAGCGCCCTGGAGGCTCTCCACGCCGTCTCAGGCATTGCAGCGCCGTATCGCGCCCTGTCGCTACGTGCGCGGGTTCGCGTGGCCTTTCAGAATAAACCCGCGATCGGCTCCTACCGTGGGGTCGGGCAGCCGATTGCCTGCGCGGTGACCGAGATGCTGATTGATTCTGCTGCGCGCGCGCTCGGCATCGATCCGGTGGAAATCCGGCGTAGAAATTTTCGCTCGCTCGAGCGCGACGGACCGCGAACCCCTGGTGGCCTCGAGCCGGGCGGCGAGCTGAGTTTTCACGCCTGTACCGACCAGTTGCTTGCGCTGATGAATTACCCGGCATTGCGCGAGTCGCAGAGGCAGGCGCGTGTGCAAGGGCGAGCCCTCGGCATCGGGTTTGCAAGTTTTATCGAACAATCAGCCCCCAACTCCACGGTCTACGGCGGCGCGGGCGTAGCGATTGCGGCGGGCGACGGCTGTTCACTGCGACTGGAGGCCAACGGTGGTCTCACCTGCATCACCAGCGCCCAGTTTCAGGGGCAGGGATTGGAGACGGGCCTCGCGCAGCTGATTGCCGATGCGTTCGGGATCGATCTCGAGTCCGTCAGAATCGTGCACGGCGACACCGCCGTGACTCCCATGGGCGGAGGAACCTGGGCCTCGCGCGGCTTGTCTGTGAGCGGCGAGGCAACGCTGGTAGCAGTACGCGAACTGAAGCAGCGGCTGGTGAAGGCAGGCGCCGAGCTGCTCGAGGCACAGGCAACGGATCTCGAGTTCGCCGAGGGCGGCCTTCGGGTGGTGGGGACGGACCGCAGCGTGGCGCTCGCCGAGCTCGGTTTCGTCCTGCATTACCAGCCACATCGCCTGGGCGCGGTGGGCCCGGTTGATCCGATGGTGACCGCGCATGTCCAGCCGTCGCGCCCTTATCAAATTGCCAACGGCATTCAGGCGAGTCTGGTTGAGGTCGATACGGATACCGGCCTGATTCATCTACTGGGGCATTGGGTGGTCGATGACTGCGGACGCGTGGTCAATCCGCTCCTGGTCGATGAACAGCTGCGAGGGGGTGTCGTTCAAGGGATCGGTGCGGCGCTCTTTGAGGAGTGCCGCTATGACGACCAGGCGCAACTGCTGTCGGGCACGCTTGCCGACTACCTGGTTCCGATGGCCGCGGAAATGCCCGATATCGTGGTCGGTCATGTTGAAACGCCTGTGCCCGGTACGCTGCTGGGCGGCAAGGGCGTGGGTGAAGCCAGTATCGTGGGGGCCGCGGCTGCGGTGGCGAATGCAGTCAACGATGCGCTCGCACCCCG
>JAGWXN010000358.1 GCA_018969885.1 Betaproteobacteria bacterium
CGCGCGCTTCATTCGTTCAACCACCAGGCTGTCAGCGACCGGAACGTGGGCCCGGAAGATCGGCGAGCCGAGCGTGGTGACGATGCCGGCGGTCTGGGCCAGATCCTTGACCGCCAAGGGAAAGCCATGCATCCAGCCGCAGGACTCGCCGCGAGCGAGTTGCTGGTCACGCTCGTCCGCCTGCGCGAGAAGCATTTCGCGCGGCTGCCGGGCGACGATCGCATTGACCGCCGGATTGACGGCGTCGATGCGATCCAGATAGGCGGTCATGACCTCGCGACATGACACGTCGCGGGCGTGAATCAGGCTGGAAAGCCGCCCGCCATCCGCAGCAACGATCTCATTCATGGCTGGCTCAGGCGACTGTAACGGGGATCTTGCCGATTCTCGCCTGCCACTCCCGAGGCCCGGTTGTGTGAACCGAGGTACCGGCCGCGTCGACGGCCACCGTGACCGGCATGTCGCGGACTTCGAACTCGTAGATGGCTTCCATTCCCAGATCGGCAAAACCCACCACCCGCGAGGTTCGGATCGCCTTGGACACCAGATAGGCGGCGCCGCCGACCGCCATCAGGTAGGCCGCCCGATGGCGGCGAATGGCCTCAATGGCGACCGGACCGCGTTCAGCCTTGCCAATCATGGCGATCAGCCCGGTCTTGGCGAGCATCGTTTCGGTAAATTTATCCATGCGTGTGGCGGTCGTGGGGCCCGCCGGTCCCACCGCTTCGTCGCGTACCGGGTCCACCGGGCCCACGTAATAAATCACGCGATTGCGGAAATCGACAGGCAAAGGCTCGCCGCGAGCGAGCATGTCCTCGATCCGCTTGTGGGCTGCGTCGCGCCCGGTCAGCATCTTTCCAGAAAGCAGCAGGCGCTCGCCCGGCTTCCAGGAAGCGACTTCCTCACGGGTGAGCGTGTCGAGATTTACTCGCCGCGATTGGGCGTCCGGCGCCCAGTTGACCTTGGGCCAGTCGTCGAGGCTGGGCGGCTCGCAGAAGGCAGGTCCGGATCCGTCAAGGGTGAAATGCGCATGGCGGGTGGCCGCGCAGTTCGGGATCATCGCAACCGGCTTGGAGGCAGCGTGCGTGGGATAGGTGTTGATCTTGACGTCCAAGACTGTGGTGAGCCCGCCCAGGCCCTGTGCGCCGATGCCAAGCGCATTCACCTTCTCATAGAGTTCGATCCTCAGCTCTTCGAGCTTGTTGGCCGGGCCTCGGGCAAGAAGGTCGGCCATGTCGATTGACTCCATCAGCGATTCTTTTGCCATCAGCATGGCTTTTTCAGCCGTGCCGCCGATGCCGATTCCAAGCATGCCGGGAGGGCACCATCCCGCGCCCATGGTGGGCACAGTTTTGAGTACCCAGTCGACCACGCTGTCGGAGGGATTGAGCATCACGAATTTGGACTTGTTCTCGGAGCCCCCTCCCTTGGCCGCCACGGTGACCTCGATCTTGTCGCCCGGCACCAGTTCCATGTGAACGACAGCGGGGGTGTTGTCACCCGTGTTCTTCCGCAGGAACTGCGGGTCGGCCACGATTGATGCACGCAGCAGGTTATCGGGGTGAAGGTAGCCTTGACGTACCCCCTCATTGATGGCGTCGGTCACCGAGCCGGTAAAGCCCTCCCATTTCACCGCCATGCCCACCTTCATGAACACGTTCACGATGCCGGTGTCCTGGCAGAGCGGACGATGTCCCTCCGCGCACATGCGCGAGTTGGTGAGGATCTGGTCGATTGCGTCGCGGGCAGCCGGGCTCTGCTCGCGCTCGCGCGCCCGGGCGAGGTGCCGGATGTAATCGGCGGGGTGGTAGTAACTAATGAACTGCAATGCAGCGGCGATCGACTCGATCAGGTCGTCGCGGCGGATTACGCTCATGAGGGGCTCCCTAAATGGCAGGTGGTCTTGATGTGAGAGGTTGTTTCAGTGCGAATCGGGGGTTCCGCCCGACTTCGCGCGAGCGGCATGAGGGGACACCATGAGCCGGTCGATCAGCGCGATGGCAATCGCCGACAGCAGAAACATGCCGTGAATGATGGTTTGCCACAGCAGAGTCTTGTCTGACAGCGTGCCAGCGGAGATGAAACTTTTAAGCAGGTGAATGGACGAAATGCCGATGATGGCCGTGGCGAGTTTTACCTTGAGCACATTGGCGTTGACATGCGACAACCATTCTGGCTGGTCGGGATGGTTGTCCAGCCGCAGCCGCGAAACAAAGGTTTCGTAGCCACCCACGATGACCATGATCAGCAGGTTCGAAATCATGACCACATCGATGAGCGACAGGACGATGATCATGATCACCGTCTCTTTGCTTCGTTCGGTCAGGCCCAGTCGCGCGATCGACTGGTCGAGCGCCTCGGGGTGCCAGAGCAGCTCAACCAGGTGCGCAAGCTCTTCGACAAACAGCACCACATAGACAACCTGGGTGACGATTAGCCCCAGATAGAGTGGCAGCTGCAGCCAACGGCTGGAAAAGATCAACCGCGAAATGAATCCGGGTTTGGAGTGTGGATCAGTCACAGCACGCTCCGGGAAAACAGGCAAGAGTTTGAGGGAAAGGGCATTGCCAGCCGGCACTCGGCACTTGGCGCTTCGCGCGCGGCCGACCGGGCGTGGGGTCCCTCACGCGGGCTGAATGGTAGCGGAATTCGGGATTCCCCTTGGTCCAGGCCCGTCGGGCGGTCGCTCGCCTCCGCCGTAAGCTAAGCGTAAGCCTTTCGGCCTAACCTGCCCGGCATCCTAAAAGAGGGCTGACCATTAGCCCCTTGCGCCATCTCCGGAGACCCCATGAGCGCTCACATCGAGTCGATCCTGCAGGAGCATCGCGTGTTTCCCCCCGCCGAGAGCTTCGTTCGCTCGGCCACGATTTCGGGAATGCCCGCCTACCAGGCGCTCTGCAGCGAAGCGGAGTCCGACCATGCGGCGTTCTGGGCGCGCCTTGCCCGCGAGCATGTGATCTGGAAGAAGCCCTTCACTCGCTCGCTCGACGAATCGAATGCGCCGTTCTTCAAGTGGTTCGAAGACGGGGAGCTGAACGTTTCCTATAACTGCCTTGATCGCCACATGGGGACACCGGTCGAGAACAAGGTTGCGCTCATTTTTGAGGCCGATGACGGATCGGTGTCCAACATCACCTATCGCCAGTTGCTCGACCGGGTCTGCCGATTCGCCAACGGTCTCAAAGCGCTGGGCGCGAAAAAGGGCGACCGGGCCATCATCTATATGCCGATGTCGGTCGAAGGCGTGGTGGCCATGCAGGCCTGTGCCCGACTGGGCGTTGTTCATTCGGTTGTGTTTGGTGGCTTTTCGGCCAAGAGCCTGCAGGAACGCATTCAGGATGCGGGCGCTTCCTGGGTAATCTGCGCTGACGAACAGGTGCGCGGCGGCAAGAAAATCCCGCTCAAGCCGGCGGTCGACGAGGCGTTTTCTCTTGGCGGTTGCGAGTCGGTAAAAAAGGTGGTGGTGTATCAGCGTACCGGC
>JAGWXN010000359.1 GCA_018969885.1 Betaproteobacteria bacterium
GGTCCCAACGTGTCGCGCGCGGCCTTCAGTTGCTCTTCAACAAACGGCATGGTGACCTTGGTGGCCGAAGTGTCGTTCAGCGCGTCGAGCGCAACATTCTTGGCCGCAGTAAACGCCTTCTGCAGCGCGCCGGGTAACCAGGGATGCGCCTCCACCAGCGTCTTACGCACTCCCACCACATGCATGATCGGGAAGACGCCGGTTCGACGGAAATAGTCCTTGGCCGTCGCGGTCGGATCGTCGAACAGCCAGCCGATAGCGGGGTTCGCGAGCGCCTCGCGCGACGGTGGGCGCGGCGCCATGAAGCCGTCGATATCGCCGCGGTTGAGCAGCTCGCTGATCGTCATACCTTCGGGAGCCGATTCGATCACGACTCCGGGCGGGAGATTGAGCGCGATCTTTTCCGGGCGTCCGGGGGTTTCGATGCCACCGCGCACCCAGCGGATATCTTCGGGCGCTACACCGTAGTCGTCTTGCAGGATGGCGCGCGCCCAGACATTGGCGGTGAGCTGATACTCGGGTAGCCCCATCCGCCGTCCCTTCAGGTCTTCCGGGCGACGGATACGATCCTTGCGAACATAGATGGAGGTATGGCGAAACATGCGCGACAAAAAGACGGGGATCGCCACATACGGGCAGTCACCGCGCGCGGTTCGCACTGCGTAGCTTGAAAATGACAGCTCGCAGACGTCGAATGATTCATGCCGCATGGAGCGGAAAAACATTTCCTCGGGCGTGAGCAGCATGTAGACCGGATCAGCGCCGTCGACCAGCACACGGCCGTCAACCAGTGGGCGCGTCCGGTCATAATCGCCGACCGCTACCGAGATACGAAGCTTATTCATGGAAAGGAATCTCCTGTCGGCGCCCGATCGGCGCATGGCGGGTTAAGGCACACGGATCCGGTCGTCGCCAGCGTTTCAGGCCCGTACGGAATACGACGGCTCGAGCTCGAGTCGCTCGGTGCCATCGGGCCAGACGTAGCGAGCGTCAAAGGCACGCCAGTCAACACTCTTGGGCACGATCGCCTGATAAGAGCAGACATGGAGCGGAATCGCCTGGTCACCCGTGCCGATCGCGGGAGAGCCTTCTGAAAACGCCCGTACCGCCGCCAACATCTGGCGCCGGAATTCAACGATTGCGAGATCGCTCGCCCCCAGGCGGTCGTGATGACGATCGGCGATCGGCCCCATCGTGAGCCACATCGCAATATCCTGGTTCGGGAAACCGGTGATGCCGGTGAAGTTGCCTGCCTTCATCGCCTGACGGTCCTGCCAGAAACGATTGGCCTCGGTGCGAAGCGGACGGTAGTCGCTATCGAGATCGACCCCAACGGTCTGCCGCAGGAACTTGCGCCAGGTTTCCACTTCCGGGGTCTGCGACGGATGCCCCCATGCAATGAAATAGAAGGCGGTATTGGTGTCATCCATCGGCACGTTGATATTGGCAACGTTGTAGAGATTATTCGGGGGAATCAACACTGTGGCCGGCGCCACGAACACGGTGGAGCGGATGTAATCGTTCGCGGCAGCGTCCTTGATCGGACGGCGGATGGCCGCGTAGCGAAAGCCATAGGTGTCCATGTCCACCTGCAGGCGCGGCGCCTTGTCGGTGGACGGCCGCAGCCAGAGCTGCGAGGTGGCTTTGGCGCCATCAACCCGGGCGGGCACCATGTCGGACGAATGCAGACTCGAACTGTGTGCAGAATCGATCGCGCCTTCGAGAATTTGCGCCCAGTTGCAGGCGATGAGTACCTTCGCGATGCTGACCCGCGCTTCAGCGGTTGGCGCCCAGCGAGGCGGCACAAATTCGGGCACCTGATCGGCCGGACCGAACCAGCCCCACACCAGACCCGCCCACTCCAGGCACGGATAACTGCGATGAGTGATGCGGTCGGCAAACCCGCTCGAGGCAGGTTCGGAAACCATTTCAAGCACCTTGCCCGAAACATCGAACTTCCAGCCGTGATAGAGGCAACGCAAGCCCCCTTCCTCGTTCCGGCCGTACACCAGCGAGGCCCGGCGATGCGGACAGCGCTCCTCGAGCACACCCACCCGGCCGTCACTATCGCGGAACACAACCAGGTCCTCACCAAAAACGCGCGCCTTCACCGGCGGGCCGTCGGGATCAAGCACCTCCTCGCTGAGGCAAACCGGCTGCCAGTGCCGGCGCATCAACTGCCCCATGGGCGCATCACCGACCACGCGGCAAAGGAGGTCATTGTCTTCGGCGGTCATCATGCTGGCGACTCCCGGAATGATTAGACATCTAACGATATTTGCGGGCATTATACCGATCGCCCCGCCGGCTGCGAAGCCATTGACCAGGCGGCCGGAGGTTGGCTTACACTGGGCGGTGCTCACCGAGCCCCTGATGGAAAACGCAGTTCGTCACTTCGTCTGCTGGTGCCTCATGCTGGTCCTGCCACTACAGGCGCTGGCCGGCATGATTCGCATCCACGGTCCGCACACGGGCGAGCACTCGCTGCACGCGGCGCATGTGGACCCCCATGCAGTCCCGCATGCAGGCCCCCACATGCACGCCAACAGCGCGCACCCGATGACGGCCTCCCAAGGCGCCGCAACCGGCGAACCAGTCCCTGACGAAACCCCGTGTGCCCACCATGCGGCGCCCAACTGCTCCGCCTGCCAGTCTTCATCGAACGAACTCGCCGACCTCTCGGATCTCCCGCCCTCCTGCAATACATGCGCGCTATGCTGCCTGCTGCTCATCCCTGCCCCGCTCGCCCTCGTGCCCCCGGCGGGAACGAACAGCAGCCCGCCTGAACGCGACGCGCGTTTTCGAAGCGTTGCTCCTCACACGCTCGAACGCCCCCCTCGATCCTTCTCTCCCGCCTGAGCCCGGCGCCATGGCGCCACCCATGCGGTGGCACGCGCGCTTGGCGAGCAGGCGGCCATCACGCCCCCTCGCACTGATCCGCCCGTCGCGGCGGGGCTGGCGCTTGTCGAACCTTTTTGAGGAGAACGGGATGACATCCCTGAATCCGCGCTTATTTCTCGTGCGACGCAGCACCGCCCTGCGCGGTCTCGTCGCGGCACTGATCTGGCTTCCCGCGGTCGCAGTGGGCCGCCCGGATCCGCTGGATCCAGCAGCGCCCGTACCACCGCTTACCCACACGTCGGCGCTCACCGCGGCGCCGTCGTTATCGGAGACGCCGGTGGGATCGTGGCGCGAGGCCAACGACACGGTGAACCGCATCGGCGGCTGGCGCGCCTACGCCCGCGAGGCAAGAGAGACAGGAGCACCGCCGCCCGCCCCAGACGGCGCCTCGACCCCGGTGGCGCCAGGTCAGCCTGCAGCCGGCCACCGTCATCACTGACCCGCGGAGCGCACCATGCCCCCCAACCCATCCCGTGATCGCACGGCCAGGCTGACCGCAGTGGCGCTGGTGACCGCCGCGCTGCTCGCCGGCTGTGCCACCCCCCTCCCGGACGCCGGCTTTGATCAGGTCA
>JAGWXN010000360.1 GCA_018969885.1 Betaproteobacteria bacterium
GGAAACTCCCAAAAACTTCGAGGCAGCAGGTTGGGACATGGTGCAATTCATGGTTGCCGCCCTGCGCGCAGTCGGCCCAGAAGCGAAGCCGGCTGAAGTCTGCGAGTGGCTTCGCCGCCCGCACTCGGGCGTTCTTGCCGACTATGATTTCCGTGAGTCCGACCTCACCGGCATGAAGCTTCCGAGCTATGTCTACTCGAAGCTGGTCAAGGGTGAATACACCCGCCTGCCATTCCGCGTCGCCAAGTAATGCCGACCCGGGGTCGTTCCCTGGGGCCAGGACGAGATTGAGCTCACCATGACGCTCAGTCTCGTCGCGCAGGCCGTCCTGTCCGGGGTCACCAACGGCGTGATCTATGCCCTAATCGGCATGGGTCTTGCCGTTATTTTCAAAGGTAGCCGCGCGATCAACGCGGCCCAGGGCGAGTTCTCGCTGATCGGCGCGGTGGTGAGCGTATTTGCCATGAAGGCGGCAGGCTTCTCATACCCTGCTGCTTTTGCGGTGGGGGCCCTGGCCGGCGCTGCATCGGGTGTCCTGATCGACCTCCTTCTGGTCCGGCCCATGATCCGGCGTCAGGCGCAGGAAGACGCTTTCCTGCTGCTCACCATCGGCATCGCATTTGCTATCTCGGCCGCAGTGTTGTTCTTTGCGGGACGCGACTACTTCACACTGCCGTCCATCGGATCCGATGGTGTTGCGATCCTATTCGACGCCACCATCCGCTACCACGCGCTCTGGGTCATTGCGATCACCGCGCTCATCGTGGTTGCACTGCGCGCGTTCTACCGCAAGACTCACATCGGACTCTCCATGATGGCTGCGTCCATCGATGCCGATGGCGCATCCACCACAGGCATCAACGTCGACCTCATGCGCACCGCCACCTACGGCATGGGGGGCCTGCTCGGCGCACTGGCGGGTCTTCTGGTTGCTCCGCTCGTGCCCCTCAGCTTTTACATGGGGCTGGTATTCACCCTCAAGGGCTTCTGCGCCGCCATGATTGGGGGACTCACCAATCCGATGGGGGCCATCGTGGGCGGGCTCATGCTGGGACTGCTTGAATCGCTAGCCATCGTCTTTATCGCCTCGGCTTACAAAGATGTCGTCGCCCTCGCCGTACTGATCATCATCATGATTCTTGTACCCCACGGCATCCTCGGGCGCGCTGGCCGGGCGGGCGGTTGACATCATGAATCGGCGTCTGCTGTTTGCGATCGCGATCCTGGTCTGGGCGGTGCTGCCACTCGTGCTACCCAGGCATTTCACCGATCTGCTGGTATTTGCCGCGATTTATTCGGTTGCTGGCCTTGGCGTAGGACTGCTTTTAGGGCACTGCGGCATCGTGACCCTCGCGCAGTCCGCGTTTTACGCGATCGGCGCCTACGCGTCAGCGATTGTCACCGTGAATCTTAAGCTGCCCATGATCGCGGGTGTCGCCGCTGGGCTCTTCACCAGCGCTGTCATCGCGCTCGCATTAGGCTGGCCCGTTCTCAGGCTCCGCGGTTATTTCCTGGCGGTGGCCACGCTGGCGCTCGCCATGATCGCCAGCGCACTGTTTTTCGAATGGGATTGGCTCACGGGTGGAACCATCGGTCTCGGTGGGATCCCCAAACTCAGCGCGTTCGGCGTGGTGCTCGATACACCTCAGTCGTTTTACTACGCAGCATGGATCACCGCGGCGCTCGCCATGGTTCTGGTGCACAACCTGGTGAGCGGCCGTACGGGTCTGGCCATGCGAGGCATGCGTGACGCCATCGATGCAGCCCGCGTGCTGGCCATCGATATTCACAGCCTGCGTGTCCAGATGTTCGTCCTGTGTGCAATGCTGGGTAGCCTTTCCGGAAGCCTGTTCGCCCACTACACCGGCTACGTGAGCGTTGCGAGTTTTTCGATCGACAAGGCGATCCTGTTTCTGCTGATTCCGGTGATCGGCGGTGCGGGCTCCATCGCGGGCATCATCATCGGCGCACTCTTCATCACGTTTGTTCCAGAGGTGCTGTCAAAGATCGGAGACTTCCACGGAATCGTCTTCGGTCTTGCGCTGGTCATTGTCGTGATCGCAGCGCCGCACGGTATCGTCGGCAGCGTTGAACGCTGGTGGCACAACCGGCGCTCGAGCATCGCTTCCACGGCAGAGGTCCGGCGATGACCTCGCTCGACGTCCAAGAAGTTGGCCACAGCTTTGGCGGTTTGAACGTTCTGACCAACGTCAGCTTCGACGTACCGGCAGGGAAAATCGTTGGACTGATCGGCCCCAACGGATCCGGCAAAAGCACGCTGTTTAACATCATCAACGGATTTTTGGTGCCCCGGGCGGGCAAGGTCTTGCTCGACGGCGCCGATCTTTCCGCCATGAGTGTTGAGGCACGCAGCCGGGCAGGCCTCGTTCGGACCTTCCAAACCCCCAAGGTCTTCGAGCATATGACGGTGATCGAAAACCTGATGGCAGGCGCGTACAAGCTCACCCGATCAGGAGTGCTTTCAGACATGTTTCGCCTGCCGGGCGCGCGACGAGACGTCGCGATGATGCGCGACCAGGCACACGAGCTCTGCCGGCGATTCGGTCTTGAGCGGCTCCATGCGACCGCAGCCGGATTGCTCACGAGCGGGCAGCGGAGAATGCTTGAGCTCGCACGAACCTATGCCGGCAAGCCCCGACTTCTCCTCCTTGACGAACCCTCATCCGGTCTCACTGCCGAAGAGGTTTCGCAGCTCGGTGAGTGGCTCAAGAGATTGAACAACGAGGGCATGACGCTGCTGCTCGTCTCGCATGACATGCAACTCATGAACGTGGCAAGCATGGTCCATGTGCTTTATTTCGGCGAGATCATCGCCACCGGCACCATGGACGACATTCAGCGAAACCCGAAGGTGCGAGAGGTCTATCTTGGCGCCTGACCGGTACTCGCCCAGGGGTCGCCATGCTTGAGACGCAACAGCTCGCAAGCGGCTACGGCAAGATGACGATCCTGCGCGATATCGGCATCCGCGTCGGTGACGGCGAGGTGGTGGCCATTGTTGGCGCCAATGGCGCCGGAAAAACCACCCTGGTGCGAACGATCTGCGGCCTGATCGCGCCGAGCGCGGGAAAGATCATCAAAAACGGCATTGACCTGACTCACGTGCCCACCCACAAGCGGATGCGGCAGGGTATCGCAGTCGTGCTGGAGAACCGACGTCTTTGGGGCGAGTTAACAGTCCGAGAAAATCTCAGGCTCGCCGAGGTGAACGCCCGGGCCACCTCGTCGTCCCGAATCACTTACGAAGACACGGCCAAGCTGTTTCCCATCATCGCAGAGCGCCACGCCAGTCCGGTTGAACTCTTAAGCGGCGGAGAGCAGCAAATGGTTGCCATCGCCCGGGCCCTCCTGATGCAGCCTGATCTGCTGATCATGGACGAACCGTCAACCGGACTCGCGCCGAAGATCGTGAAAGACATCCTCCGGGTTTTAGGCGGACT
>JAGWXN010000361.1 GCA_018969885.1 Betaproteobacteria bacterium
GGCCAAGGTGCAGCTCTTCAGGCACGCAGCACTCGATCACCAAGGTGGGGGCGCGAACGCGGCGAAGCGTGGCAGCGAGATCGAAATCAAAATTCATGGCGTAGATTTTTCGGATGGCCCGGCGGCACTGAATCGATTCAATCGCGCGCTGCTCCTGACCACCAAGCGCCTGATCATCGATCTGAGAGGCGCCTAGCATTGCAGGCTTCCACCAGAGCGCAGCGAGCGCGCCAAAATCCGAGCCCCAGGTCCGAAGCAGATGACTGCCATCGGGGTTGGGTTCGAAGCCACCAAAGTGCCTGCGGACAATTTCCATGATGGCCGCGTTGCGGGCCCGTCTGGATACCACCAGGCTGTGGGTCATGCCGATGAGCACGGTCTTGGCAACGCGATCGGGATAGTGCGCAGCCATCGCAGCAGCGATCTTGTTGCCGGTGTGAAAGCCGATCAGATGCGCGCGTTCGGTTTGCAGGCCATCTAGCACCTCCACCATGACGCGAGCCAGACTCTCCATGGTGGCATCGTCGGGCAGCGGGTCGGACATGCCGAACCCCGGATTGTCGGGCGCGACGGAGCGGTATCGAGAACCGAGGGCCTGCATGAGCGGGGCGAAGCTGCGGGCCGAACGCGGGGTTTCATGCAGCATGAGGACCGGTTCGCCCTGACCGTGTTCATAGAGATGAATCTGACCGATGCTGGTGCTGAGATAGGCGCGCTTCATCGTTGCAGGAGTCCTTGAGACTGGGTCGGGTCGACTGTACCATGGTGCCCCTTCCACAGACCCTGGTGATGTTGATGAGCGCCGACCCTAAGGAAAGCCGAGAACTCGCGGGGCGCGAGCTCAGGGCGCTGTTCGACTGGACCGCAGAAGCGGCCAGCCGCCCCTTGCCGCCTGCGGCGCAGCGTCGCGCTGCCACCATCCTTGCGGACGACATTGGCGCGATCATCGCCGGGTCGCGCGAGCCGCAGGTTGAAAAGGCGCGTGCGGGCTTTCTTGCCACCGCGAGCGGTGCGCGCGAGGCCACCGTGTTCGCCCGCGCGGGCGCCACCACCGACCGCGCGGCAGCCGCCTGCGCGAATGGCATGGCAATCACCTGGTGTGAGCTGGACGAGGGCTTTCGCCTCGCGTCCTGTCACGGCGGCGCCTATGCAATTCCCGCGTTGCTTGCCGAGGCCGAGGCGCGTGGGCTTACCACGAGTGAGGTGGTGCGCGCGGTGGCGCTGGCCTATGAGTTCACGACCCGGATCGCACTCGCCTATCCGTTTCCAGGCTTCTATGTGCACCCCCATGCGGCGTTTGCCACCATCGGTGCAGCGGTCGCGGTGTCGCTGGTTCGCGGGCACTCGGCAGACACCATGCAGGCCGCCGTCACAGGCGCTGCGTCCATGACCTTTGCCGGTCCCTTTGATACCGCCGTGGAAGGGTCGCTGGTTCGTAACGGCTGGACCGCAGCCGGCGCCTGGATCGGCATTCAGGCGTGCAACTGGGCCGAGGCGGGCATTGGTGGGGGACTGCACACCATTCACGACGTCTTTGCCACCAGCTTTCGTACGCGGGTGCGACTCGAGGCGCTCACTGCGGGGCTCGGTGAGGCGTGGTCGGTCGCAAGCGGCTATCACAAGATGTTTGCGTGTTGTAACTATGCGCATGCGGCGGTCGAGGCCTGCCTGCAGTTACGCCAACGACTCGACGGCCGCAGCGTGGACGACATTCGCGAGATCGTGGTGGAGGCCGGACCGTCGGGGCTGGCGCTGAGCGCGGTCGAACCTGAAACCGTGCTGTCGGCCAAGTTTTCGATGCCGCATGCCGTGGCGGCCACCACCCGGCTCGGAACCGGCGGGGCATCGGCCTTCACCTTCGATACGCTCGCGGACCCCGGTATCTCGGGTCTGCGCAAGCGTGTACGGCTCGTGCCTTGCGCCGAGGCCGGTCCACCGCCGCGTGACCGGCCAGGTCGGGTTACCTGGACCTTTACTGATGGCGCCTCGCTCACTGAATTTGTTCTCAATCCGCGGGGTGGTGCCGATCAGCCGTTTGATGAGCCCAGTCTGATCGCGAAGCTGGCCGACAACGCGGCGGGCGACTGTCCGCGTGCAGCGGTCGAGTTGGCCGCCCTCATCGAAGGTGATGCGCTAGCGCTGGCTCGCAGTTGGCGCGAAACCGCCACCCGCATCGTGGCGCAGGCATGACACTCGCCCGCGAGTGGGTGCAGGCCCTGCGCCGCACGGCCAGTGCGCCGTTGCCGCCGGCGGTGGCGCGCGCAGCCGCCCTCCATTTCACTGACGCATTGGGGGTGGGGTTGGCGGCTTCGGCCTCACACTCGGGCGCTGGCTGGCGGCAGGCTGGCAGCACCTTGGCTCAGGGTGGCTATGCCACGGTTCTGGGGCAAACCGCAGGGGCCAGTGCCGCCGACGCGGCGATGGTCAATGGCGGCCTGATTCACAGTCTCGAATTCGACGATACGCACACCGGTTCCATCATGCATGGCAGTGCGGTGGTGGCGGCAGCGGCGCTGGCCAAAGCCGAGTCGGTGGGCGCAAGGGGTGAGGCCATGCTGGCAGCCTATGCTCGTGGTTACGAGGCGTTGGTCCTCCTCGGGCTCGCGGCCCCTGGCCGTTTTCACGCCACTGGTTTTCAGGCGACGTCGGTGGCCGGCACGATGGCTGCCGCGCTGGTGGCCGCTGAGCTCGATGGGCTTGATGAAGCGCGTACCGTCCATGCGCTTGGCATTGCGCTCAGTCAGTCTTCTGGTGTGATGGAGTTTCTGAGTAACGGGTCGTCGGTCAAGTCGCTCAACCCGGGGTGGGCGGCGCATGGTGGGCTAGTTGCGGCCGCGCTTGCGCGGGCGGGCATCACGGGTCCCGAGACTTCGCTTGAGGGGCGCTGGGGCCTGTTCGCGCAGTTTAGCGATCAGGCCGATGCTGCGACACGCCTGCGGGCCATGCTGCCAGAGGTGGGCGCGCGATGGCATATGGCCGATGCCGCGTTTAAATTTTTCCCGTGCTGCCACTATCTGCATGCATTCATCGAAGCGGCGGGTCAGCTGGCCGATGCTGGCATCCGGGCAGAAAGTATCGCCAGCCTGATGTGCGAGGTGCCAGCGGGGGCCGCGCCGGTGATCTGCGAACCCTGGGAGCAGGTGCTCAATCCGTCCACCGGTCACGCGGCGCGCTGGAGTCTGCCCGTCACGGTGGCAACCCGATTCGTTGAAGGCGCGGTCAACCTGGCCACCTTCGAGCGGCCGGCTTCGCTCGAGGTTCGAGCGCTCGCGCAGCGCGTCCGTTGGATTCCTCTAGCGGATGCGCGATTTCCTGAGCGGTTCGAGGCGGTGGTGCGCTGTACGCTCACTGATGGCAGTGAACGCTCGGTCCGGATCGATGATGTCGATGGCAACCCGTCGCGTCCAGCCTCCACGGCTCGGATCCTCGCCAAGTTCCGCGACAACGCGT
>JAGWXN010000362.1 GCA_018969885.1 Betaproteobacteria bacterium
CGAAGATGAATGGTCAGCCGTCTTTGAGGCATTCGGCAACGTTTACCGTCCCGTGGCCGGGGCTGCGGCGTTGCCGGGGTTGCCCGGTCCCTTCCCCTCTCAAGACCCAGGAGTCTGAACATGACACGTCCCTCGCTTCGTCGCGTTGTGGTTCATTCGGTTGCCGCGCTGGTTGCGGTGGGCGCCTTGGCGGGATCGGCTGCCGCCCAGTCGTATCCGAATAAGCCGGTCAAGGTCATCGTCACATTCCCGCCCGGTGGTACGCCCGACATTTATGGCCGTCTCCTGTCGCAGGAGCTGTCTACGCTCTGGAAGCAGTCGGTGGTGGTGGAAAACAAGACCGGCGCAAGCGGCACCATCGGCACTGATTCGGTTGCCAAGGCCACCCCCGACGGCTACACGCTGCTGTTCGCGGCCGATGCCTCGGTCACCATCGCGCCCAATCTGATCGCCAACACGCCCTACAACCCGGTCCGGGACCTCACACCCATTGTCAATGTGGCAGCGGGTCCGTTCGTCATGCTGGCGCACCCGTCGTTTCCTGTGAATGACATTCCGGGGCTGATCGAGGCAGCGCGCCGTCAGCCGGGCAAGATCACTTATGCCTCATCGGGCAGCGGTGGCCAGCAGCACCTCTCAATGGAAGTGATCAAACAGCGGGCCAGTCTCGATATCGTGCACATTCCTTACAAAGGATTCGGTCAGGGAATCCAGGATGTGATGGCCGGTCATGTGCCGCTGATTTTTGGTGGCATTACTGCATCCATCCAGCTCAGCAAAAGCGGTAAGTTGAAGGCGATTGCCACGACCGGACCGAAGCGCTCGCGGGCGCTGCCTGATGTGCCGGCGGTGGCGGAGACGCTGCCGGGATTTCGTATCGAAGCCTGGTATGGCTTCATGGGCCCGGCGGGCCTTCCGCGCGAACTCGTCAACAAAATTCATTCGGACGTGATGACCATCGCCACGCGTCCCGATTTTCAGGCGCGTATCGTGGCGGACGGCATGGAGCCGGTGAACGTCACGCCGGAATCATTCGGGCGCCAGGTGGCCGATGAACTTCGCGAGTGGGGCGATATGATTCGCTCCGCCAAAATCAAGGCGGATTGAAGCTTGGCGAGCCCCTGAGGGGGGCGGAACGCCTGTCAGCGCGAAGGCTCGCCTGGCCGCAGCGCCCGTTCCATCACGCCAGCTAGCGCGGCCGAGGCCACCCGCGAAATCGGGGGATCCGCGCGGCTGGTGAGCACGATCGGAACCTGCGCGCCCAGCACCACGCCGCAGCTCGCAGCGCCCGCCAGATACTCCAGCTGTTTGGCGAGCATGTTTCCGGCTTCCAGGTCGGGCACCAGCAGGATGTCGGCCTGACCGGCAACCGGCGATTTGATGCCCTTCATTCGAGCAGCCGCTGACGATATCGCGTTATCAAATGCAAGCGGGCCGTCGAGGATGGCGCCCTGAATCTGTCCCCGGTCGGCCATTTTGCAAAGGGCCGCAGCGTCGAGCGTGGAGGCGATGCGCGGGGTCACGGTCTCCACGGCAGACAGGATGGCCACGCGCGGTATCGCGATGCCGAGTGCGTGCGCCAGATCGATGGCATTTCGAACAATGTCGGCCTTGGTGTTCAGATCAGGGCTGATATTGATCGCCGCGTCGGTGACCAGAAGGGGGCGGTCGTAAGTCGGAACCTCGAATCGAAACACATGTGACATGCGCCGCGCAGTACGGAGCGCCGGCTCGGCCAGCACCGCTTCCATCAGTTCATCGGTATGCAGACTGCCCTTCATCAGCATGGCGATCTGACGCGCCCCTGCCATGGACGCTGCCCGGGCGGCCGATGCGTGGCTGTGTGGCGTATCGATGATTTCAACGCCAGCCAGTGAGAGCCCCAATGATTCGGCAAGCGCCTGCACCCGCGCGCGGGGCGCGACGATGATCGGCTCGATCAGCCCTGCGTCACGCGAATCCAGCGCGCCGCGAAGCGAGCTTTCATCACAGGGGTGAACAACGCCGCAGCGAACCGGCGGATGACTGGCAAGCGAAGCCATCCAGTCATGTAGCCGCGCCTCCGGTTCAAATAGCATCAGCGTGGGAAGGCTCACGCGCGGCCTCGAGACCTTGTGCGCAGGCGCACGCACCCGTGCTTCGCCAGATACGACTGTCTCGGCGCTCTGGTTGATCACTGTGCATTGCAGGCGGACATCGCGCGTGGCGTCGATCTTCTGCAGCACCTCGAGCGTGACGGTGAGGGTGTCACCGACCCGCACAGGCCTTCGAAATTTGAGCGTCTGCTCGAGGTAAACGGTGCCGGGCCCGGGAAATTCGGACCCCAGGAGGCTTGAGATCAACGCGCCGGCCCACATGCCGTGAGCAATCACGCCGTGAAAACCGGTGGACTCGGCATATTCCGGATCGACGTGGGCCGGGTTGACGTCGCCCGACACCAGCGCGAAAGCCTTGATGTCGCCGAGCGTGAGGGTGCGCGAAGCGCTGGCCTGCTGCCCCACCCGAAGTTCGTCAAAGGTGAAGTTGTGGAGGTCGGTGGAGGGTGCGGGGGTGAAGTTCATGGCGGGATAGGGGGGAGTGGGCACCGAAGAGCCTCCCAGTATCGCAGCGATGGGCCCGGGATCGTTTCGATTCGGTCATGCAATGAGCAGAACACGTGCTTCCCGCCCTTGCCCTTCGGGCTGGCTTTGGGCAGGATCTTGGCGGTTAGTGTGCGTGCGATCAGCCGCCGGCGGGCGGGCATCCAAAGCGGGCCGCCGGTCAGACAATCATGATTCCCGAGGAGACCCAGGTGATTGAATTCAGGCTCAATGGCCGGCCAGTGCGAAGCACGGCTCCCGATGATGAAACCTTGCTGAGCGCGCTCACCAACGATCATGAGGTAAACGGCGCCAAATACGGCTGTGGCCGGGCGCAATGTGGTTCGTGCACGGTGCTCGTTGATGGCAACCCGGTGAAGTCCTGTGCGGCGCCGCTTTCATCGGTGGGAGGGCGTAACGTCACCACGCTGGAGGGGCTGACCCAAAACGGTCGGCCAAGCCGACTGCAGCAGGCCTTCATCGATGAACAGGCTGCGCAGTGCGGCTATTGCAGTGCCGGCATGATCATGCAGGCCCAGGCGCTACTGGACCGAAACCCTCGGCCGACCGATGCCGAAGTACGGGCCGCTCTCGACGGCAATCTTTGCCGCTGTGGGGCGCATAACCGGATTGTTCGGGCGGTGCTGCGTGCCGCAAAGGGAGCTTGAGATGGGTGCATCCAAACAATTTTCCGGACGGCGCGGCTTCCTGAAAGGCACGGGCTCCCTCACGCTTTCCTTTGCAATTCCCATGGGGGATGCGCTCGCTCAGGCGAGCGCGCCGGTGCTTCCCGGCAATATGAATCGCCACCGGCGCCTGAGCGCCTGGCTCCGAATCGAGGCAAATGGGACGGTCACTCTATTCCTCGGC
>JAGWXN010000363.1 GCA_018969885.1 Betaproteobacteria bacterium
GCCGCGGTGCCAAGCGCTGTGAGGCAGGCATTCAGCGCGGGCGGGTGCTCGATGATCAGAATGAGTCGAAGGCCTGACCCAGGCAGCGCCCGGCACAAACGGACCAGGAGCTGGATGGAGTCGGGCGGGCGGTCCGCATTCACACGTACCGGGAGCACAGCTAGCCGCTCGACGCCGGTTGTCGTATCGGTTGCCTCGCGAATTGAGAGGCCCGCAACGATCCGATTCACATGCTCGATGAGTTCGGTGGGATCTAGCGGGGCGTCGGCTGCGACACGGACGGTAGGCGTGTCATGCAGGCGGCGCAGCAACCGGAGTGCTGAATGCTGAACCGCGAGCGGGCGGTCGCTGGACAGCACCAGGTTCAGCCGCTGGTTGACCAGCGAATCAAAGGCAGCGTCAATCATGTCGGAATCTTAACGCTAGCGGGGGGGAGTTCACTGCGGCGATGTTGCGTCGGTCATCTGTCGATCAGCCATCGCCTCGAGCACCCGCTCGCGCGGCAGCTCAGGGGCAAATGATTCAATGAACGCAAACGTGAAATCGCGGAGGTAAGCGCCCCGCCGAACGGCAACCCGCGTGGTGTTGATCGGGAACAGCCCGGAGGCCCCGAAGCATTTCAACTGTCGGTCGCGCTCAGGGTCGAAAGCGACCGAGGCAATGATCCCCACGCCCAAGCCCAGCTCCACATAGGTCTTGATCACGTCTGAATCAATGGCGGTCAGCACGATATCGGGCGACAGACCGCGGTCGGCAAACGCGCCGTCGATATGGCTGCGACCGGTGAACTCCTTGCTGTATGTGACCACCGGATATGCTGCGATCGCCTCCAGGGTGAGTGCTTTTTCACGAGCCAGGGGATGATCGGGGGGCACCACGACCGAGTGTGTCCAAGTGTAGGCCGGAAGCGCCACCAGATCGTCGAAGTGGTCCAGCGACTCGGTGGCAATCCCGATATCAGCCTCACCGCTCAAAACCCACCGAGCCACCGCGGAGGGGTTTCCCTGCTGGAGCGAGAGCCTGACCTTTGGAAAATGTTCCCGAAACGCGGCGATGACCCGCGGTAGGGCATAGCGCGCTTGGGTATGCGTGGTGGCGATCGTCAATCGGCCGGAATCTCCGGCAGCGTAGTTCTCGCCCACTCTTCGCAGGTTGTCGATTTCGAGGAGTATCCGGTCAATGATCCCGATCAGCTCCTGGCCGGGCGGGGTGAGCGACACAAAACGACGGCCGTGCCGCTCAAAGATGTCGACGCCAAGCTCCTCTTCGAACTCCCTGATCTGCTTAGACACGCCGGGCTGCGAGGTGTGCAGCGCACGGGCGGCATCGGTGAGATTGAGCTTGCGCCGTACGGTCTCCCGGACGTAGCGCAGTTGCTGCAAGTTCATGAGCTGATACCTTTTGGGAATCAAATATTAACGAAACCGAACTATATATTATTTGAAATGCGAGGCTCATCCCGTGGGCCATCAGCGGGCAAGCGCCACGGCCCGGCGCGATAATGCGAGCTCTGATGAACGAAGACCGCCTCCTCGCGATCCCCGCCTTTCGAAATTTCTGGCTGGGCCGCCTCGCCGCCACCGCTGCCAACCAGATTTTTGCGCTGGTGATTGGCTGGGAGATTTATGAGCTCACCTCGAGCGCCTGGTGGCTGGGGATTGCGGGACTGGTGCAGTTTCTCCCGTCGCTTCTCTCCTTTCTGCTCGCTGGCGATCTTGCCGACCGCATTGATCGCCGCTTGATCCTGATCGGTGTGATGATCGCCATGACCGCGATGGCGGTCGCGTTGTGGGTGGCTTCCTTGGCCGATGCGGTGAGCGTGCCGCTGCTTCTCGGGGTCTGCGCGCTCCTGGGGCTGGTACGCCCATTCCAGATGAGCGCCCAGCAGTCACTTCCGAGCGTACTGGTGGCGCCGCGCTTGCTGGCGAGGGCGGTCGCATTGTCTAGTGCGGGCTCGCAAGCTGTCTTTATCGTGGCGCCGGCGCTCGCGGGGCTGGTGCTGATTGCGGGTTCGGTGCACGTCTATGCGCTCTGTACCTTGGTGTGCGTGGCCGGCTGGGTGTTCCACGTCAGGATCCGTTATGACTACAGCCCGCCCGCGCCGCGGCCCCGTTCGATCTCCGATCTGTTCGGCGGGGCGGTATTCATCTGGCAGCGACCCGGGCTGCTGGGGTCGATTACGCTAGACCTGTTTGTGGTGATGCTTGCGAGCGTAAGCGGACTGCTCCCGGTGTTTGCCAAGGATGTGCTGGAGGCCGACAGCTGGGGGCTGGGGCTGCTTCGCTCAGCGCCAGCAGTGGGTGCGGTGGCCATCAGTTTTCTGATTGCGCGCTGGCGATTCGAACGCCACACGGGCCGGATCATGTTTACCAGCGTCGCGGTGTTTTCGCTTTCGCTGGTGGTTTTTGGGCTCTCGCGTGATTTGGTCCTGTCGCTCGTTGCGCTGGCGATCAGCGGCGCCGCCGATATGGTGAGCGTAGTGATTCGACAGACCATGGTCCAGATCGACACCCCAGACGCCATGCGCGGTCGCGTGTCGGCATTTAATTCGATTGCTGTCACCGCTTCGAATCAGTTGGGCGATTTCCGCTGCGGCGTGTTGGCCCATCTCGTGGGCGCTGTGCCCGCGGTTGTGGCGGGCGCGGTTGCCGGTATCGCCATCACTGGCCTCTGGATCTACTGGTTTCCTGGGCTCTGGGCGCGTAAACGGATTGATGAGGCACCGCCCGGCTAGGCCGAGTTCAGGCCCGCGGTTATCATCCTTCGCGTCTTGGACCCGTACGCGAGCGCCTCATGTTCCGGATTGTTCGAACCAATCAGAAGCTGCATGCCGCATTTTCCGAGCGGCTGGCCCGTGAACCGGGCCTGGTGGTGGAGCAGTTTGATCTCGATGGCAGCCCGGATCACGCCTGGCGCCTTCTGTCGCGTGCGCATGCGTATCAGATTTCAGCGGCGCGCGATGAATTGCCAAAGTCTTTTCACGCCACTGCGGACCTGCTCGCGCGTTGTCCGCAACTGCTCTGCGTGTCATCGGGTGGAGCAGGGTATGACACGGTGGATGTTGAAGCCTGTACCCGTGCGGGCGTGCTGGTGCTCAATCAGGCGGGGGCGAATGCGCAGTCGGTGGCTGAAGCAACGCTAGGGCTCATTATTGACATCACCCACCGGATCTCGCTTTCGGACAGGCGCTTGCGCCGCGAGCGTGGGTTCTCCCGAGAAGACCTGATGGGAGAAGAGATCGCTGGCAAGACGCTGGGTTTGATCGGTATCGGTCATGTGGGCCGCACCGTGGCCCGGTTGGCGGCAGCCTTTGGCATGACGGTGATTGCCTGCGACCCTTTCATCAATCCGGACGAGATTGGTCGACGCGGCGCAGAGCCCGTGGAGCTCGACGCGTTGCTGCGGCGTGCCGATATTGTGTCGGTACATTG
>JAGWXN010000364.1 GCA_018969885.1 Betaproteobacteria bacterium
GGCAACTCAAAAACCAGAAGGGGACACTGCCGATGGCTCAGGCGCCTGATGCCGACGAAGCCCGAGTGCTTGCACTCGGCGGCACCACCTTTCCGCAACTGCTTCTTGAGCACGCGGCCGCACGCCCCGACGAGCCGGCGCTGCGCGAAAAAATCTACGGTATCTGGCAGACCACCACCTGGCGCGAGCTCGCCGATCAGGTCGAAGCGATTGCAGCGGGCCTCGCCGAGCTGGGTTTTTCGCGCGGTCAGCATCTGGCCATCATCGGCGAGAACCGTCCCCGGCTTTATGCCGCCATGATCGCAGCCCAGGCGCTCGGCGGCGTACCGGTCCCCATGTACCAGGATGCGGTCGCCGCCGAGATGGTGTTCGTATTCAGGAACGCCGAAATCGCCTTCGCCGTGGTGGAAGACCAGGAGCAGACCGACAAGCTGCTGGAGTTGAAGGAACAGCACCCGCTGCTCGCACACATCGTCTATGACGATCCGCGGGGGCTTCGCAACTACACCAACCCCGAGCTCCTGAGTATCGATACGCTCATCAACCGCGGCAAAGATTTCCTGCGCACCTATCCGGGGTTGCTTAAGCAGCGCTCAGGCGAACGCTCGCCCGACGATATCGCGGCGATGTTCTACACCTCGGGCACCACCGGTAATCCCAAGGGCGTGATCCACACGCACCGCAACCTCATCTCGGTATCCCGCGCAGCCTCCGCCATGGAGCACCTCTCCAGTCGCGAAGAGGTGCTCGCCTATCTGCCCATGGCCTGGATCGGCCAGAATATTTTTTCCTACTCGCAGTGGCTGGCCGCAGGCTTCACCGTCAACTGCCCCGAGTCCCAGTCCACCGTCTCGGCCGACATGCGCGAGATCGGTCCCACTTACTACTTCGCGCCACCGCGCGTGCTGGAGGCGCTCCTCACGCAGGTCACCATTCGGATGGAAGACGCGGCCGCGCCCAAGCGCGCGCTCTACCGCTACTTCATGGAAGTCGCCCGCCGGGTGGGCGAACGCATCCTGAATGACGATGCCAGCGTCTCGGCAACCGAGCGGCTGCTTTATCGCGCGGGCGACCTGCTCATTTACGGGCCGCTGCGAAATGCGCTTGGCATGAGCCGCGTGAGGGTGGCCTACACGGCGGGCGAGGCGATCGGCCCCGACCTGTTCGTGTTCTATCGGTCGCTCGGCATCAACCTCAAGCAGCTCTATGGCTCAACCGAAACCGCGGTGTTTGTCTGTGTGCAGCCTAACGGTCAGGTGAAGCCCGACACAGTGGGCCCGCCCATCGACGGTGTACGCATCCGTCTGACCGACGCAGGCGAAGTCCTCATTCGCAGCCCCGGGCTTCTTCGTGAGTACTACAAAAATGACCAGGCCACCGCCGAGGTGAAAGATGCCGAGGGCTGGTACCACACGGGCGACGCGGGCTATCTGGACACCGACGGGCATCTGCGCATCATCGATCGCGCAAAGGACGTCGGCAAGCTCGCGAGCGGCGCGATGTTTGCGCCGAAATATCTCGAGAACAAGCTCAAGTTCTTCCCCTTCATCAAGGAGGCGGTGGCCTTTGGCGATGCTCGTGAAAAGGTCATGGCCTTCATCAATATTGATTTCGAGGCCTGCGGCAACTGGGCCGAGCGGCGTAACCTGTCCTACACCGGTTATGTCGATCTCGCGTCGCGCCCAGAAATTTTTTCGCTGATTCGCGAGTGCGTGGAAAAGGTCAATGCCGACCTGGCGGCCGACCCCATGATGAGCGCGTCGCAAATTCACCGCTTCCTTGTGCTCCACAAGGAGCTCGACGCCGATGATGAAGAGCTCACCCGGACCCGCAAGGTACGACGTGGGTTCATTGCACAAAAATATCAGGTGCTGGTCGAGGCGCTCTACGCGGGTCGCACCGAACAGTTCATCGAGACCCAGGTGCGCTTTGAAGACGGCCGCACCGGCGCCGTATCGGCCACGCTGCGCCTGGAAGACGCCACCACCTTCGCGCCCGCCGCAGCGCAGAAGAGGGCTGCATGAGCAATCGCAAGATCGGCGAGGTGATCCTCGACCTGCGCAACATCTCACTCGCATTTGGCGGCGTGAAGGCGCTCACCGATATTTCGTTTGACGTTCGCGAGCACGAGATCCGCGCCATCATCGGGCCCAACGGCGCGGGCAAGAGCTCCATGCTCAATGTGATCAGCGGGGTCTACACCCCCCAGCAGGGCGAAATCATCTATCGCGGTGAGCACCACACCCACACCGACCCGCACGCCATGGCAGCGCATGGCGTGGCGCGCACCTTCCAGAGTCTCGCGCTCTTCAAAGGCATGTCGGTGCTCGACAACATCATGACCGGGCGCACGCTCAAGATGCGCACCAACATCCTTCAGCAGGCGTTCTGGAAGGGAGCGGCCGAGCGCGAGGAGATCATGCACCGGGAGTTCTGCGAACGCATCATCGATTTTCTGCAGATCCAGCCCTACCGGAAAACGCCGGTCGGGCGTCTGCCCTATGGTCTTCAGAAGCGGGTCGACCTGGGTCGCGCACTCGCCATGGAACCGTCGCTTCTTTTGCTTGATGAACCGATGGCCGGCATGAATGTCGAAGAAAAACAGGACATGAGCCGGTTCGTGCTCGATGTGAACGATGAGTTCGGCACCACCATCGTGCTGATCGAGCATGACATGGGTGTGGTCATGGATATCTCCGATCGGGTGGTTGTTCTCGACTACGGCAAGAAGATCGGCGACGGCACACCCGACGACGTCCGCAGCAACCAGGACGTGATCAACGCCTACCTGGGCGTGGCGCACTAGGCGGAGACTCGCGAATGGGATTTTTTCTCGAAGTGGTGCTGGGCGGCCTGATGGCGGGCGTGCTCTATTCGCTCGTTGCCCTCGGCTTTGTGCTGATCTTCAAGGCCTCGGGCGTGTTCAATTTTGCGCAAGGCGCCATGGTGCTGTTCGCCGCGCTCGCCATGGCGCGGCTGGCCGAGTGGCTGCCCGAGCTCCTGGGTTTTGAAAGTCTGCTGCTCGCCAATCTGCTGGCCTTCGTGCTCGCCGCACTCATCATGGTGGTGGTCGCACAAGGCATCGAGCGACTGGTGTTGCGCCCACTGGTCAACCAGGAAGGCGTCACGCTCCTCATGGCCACGCTGGGGGTCACTTATTTCCTGGATGGCTTTGGACAGACGATCTGGGGATCCGACGTCTACAAGATCGATCTCGGGCTCTCCAAAGATCCGCTTCTGGTCCTGGGCGATATTTTCGAGGGCGGCATCCTCCTCAATCGCGATGACATTGCGGCAGCGCTGATTGCGGTCGCACTCGTTGCGGTGCTTGCGATCTTCTTTCAGAAAACCGCAACGGGTCGGGCGCTGCGTGCTGTCGCCGATGATCACCAGGCGGCGCAATCCATCGGC
>JAGWXN010000365.1 GCA_018969885.1 Betaproteobacteria bacterium
GACCCAGCGGTCAAGGCGTTGCTTGAGTCCGCAATCGGCGCGTGCCGTCGGGCGGGTAAATACGTGGGTATCTGCGGCCAGGGCCCCTCTGACCACCCCGATCTCGCTGAATGGCTGATGGCTCAAGGCATTGCCTCCATTTCGCTTAATCCCGACACAGTCGTTGCCACCTGGCAACGACTGGCGACGGGCGGTGCAGACCGCTAGGCGCGGTTGCGGCCGGGTGCGATGGCTGCCGAATCGCTGGTTCGAGAGACGGTTGCGGCGCTCCGTGAGCACGCGCCGTTCTCTGAGATGGCGAGCGAGGATATCGATTTCGTCGCCCGGCACGTGCGCCTTCAGTATTTCGCCGCGGCCGAGCATATCCTTGAGCCGGGCGCCGATCACGCGCCGGGCTGTTTCATCGTCCGGCAGGGCGGGGTAGAGGGCGTACTGCCCGACGCGGGGGGCGGGGCGATGACGTCGCCGCTCGTGCTCGGCCCGGGAGACCTGTTCCCGATCGGCTCGTTGATGGGTAAGCGACCGATCCGCACCCGTTACGCCGCTGTCGCAGATCTTTTTTGCTGGCTGCTGCCCACCGAGCACTTTGAACAACTGCTCGGACGAAGCGAGGTATTCGCTGATTTTTGCAGACGACGGTTGGCGGCGCTGATGGAGCTCTCCATGCGCGCGGTGCAGGCGAGCTATTCAGCGCAGAGCGCGCAGTGGCGCCTCATGAGTCAGCCACTGCGCTCGATGATCCGGCGTGCACCCGTATGGTGTCGGCCCGACACGTCGCTCGGCGAAGCAATGGCAACAATGGAGCGTGAGGCGGTTGGCGCCATGCTGATCGTGGACGAATCAAGCGGCAAGCCGCTTGGGATCTTCACTCGCCAGGATGTCATCGGTCGAATCGTATTGCCTGAGCGATCGCTGGGCGACCCCATTTCAGCAGTCATGAGCGCGCCCGTATCGGCGCTTGCTGCCGACGCAACGGTCGCCGATGCGACCATGCTGATGGCAGAGCGGGCAATTCGCCACGTGCCCGTCACAGACGCGGGGCGGGTGATCGGCATGGTGACCGAGCGCGACCTGTTCGCGCTCACCCGGCGTAACCTCAGACAGTTAAGCGATTCCATTGTGCGGGCGGCGCAACCGGAACAGTTGATCGCTATTGCGGGCGAGATCCGAGAATGGTCACGATCGCTGGTGGCACAGGGGGTGGCGGCGCATCATCTGACGCATCTGATCAGCCGCATGAACGATCAGCTGACGCGGCGCCTGATCGAGATCCTTGCAGAGTCAAACCGCGTTGATCTTGCATCGTTCTGCTGGCTTGCGTTTGGTAGCGAGGGGCGCGAGGAGCAAACCATTGCAACCGATCAGGATAACGGTATCGTGTTTGACGACGCCTGCCCGGCTGAATCGCGCGCGGCCTTGCTTGCGCTTGGGCAGTCGGTGAACCACTGGCTGGACCGTAGCGGCTACCCGCTCTGCAAAGGCGCAATCATGGCGGGCAATCCCGAGTGCTGTCTCAGCCTCTCACATTGGCAGGCGCGCTTTTCCCAGTGGGTTACCCATGGCAGCCCGCAAGACCTGCTGAACGCGAGCATCTATTTCGACCTGAGGCCGCTCGCAGGCAATCTCGATCTGGGGGAGCGTCTGCGGGCTGTGGTCGCGCCCAGCGTGCAGCGGAGCACGCGCTTTCAAAAATTAATGAGCGACAACGCCCAGCGCAGCAATCCGCCCCGCTTTCTTGCGAGCGGCGTTCTGGGTATGTTGGCCCCGGAGTCCGGCTCGGTTGATCTGAAGCTTCAAGGCACCATGCCCATGGTAGACGTCGCGCGCCTCCTGTGCCTCGCGAACGGGCTGGTTTGTTCCGGCACCGTGGCTCGGATCGAAGCGCTGATTGAGAACGCCGTGGTCGATGCCAACGAAGGACGGGGCTGGATCGATGGCTTCAACTTCTTGCAGGGTCTACGACTTCGGATTCAGCATTTGCATTCGGCGGGCTCGCCACAAGTTGCCAACCCCAATCTGATCGATCTCGACACCTTGTCGCCGCTTGATCGACGAATTCTGGTGGAAGCGCTGCGCCAGGTTCGTAAAGCGCTGCAGCGCTTACACATTGACTACCCATGAGGGGGCCTGTTTTTGAAGCGCTGTGGCGCCCATTTAACCGGTTATTGAAGGGTTCAGGCAACGTCCCTGAGACCCGTTGGGTGGTGATCGATGTTGAGACCACCGGCCTCGATACCGAGCATGATGCTTTGCTCTCCATCGGTGCCGTTGCCCTGTCGCCAGCAGGTATTGACGTTAGCGATAGCTTTGAGGCGGCGGTCCGCCCGCCGGCGATCTCGGAGCGAAACAATATTCTTGTCCATCGAATCGGCGCTGCCGCTCAGGCTGCTGGCGAGTCGCCCGCAACCGCGTGCCGTCGCCTCCTAAACTACGTAGGGAATTCGCCACTGGTAGGCTTTCACGTCGGGTTCGACCGTGCCTTCCTCACCCGAGCGATGCGTCAAGCCAGCCTTGCAGTACCTCGCCGCTGGCTAGATCTCGCTGCGCTCGCCCCCACGCTGCGCCCGGAGGTGGCGGCCCATTCGCTCGACGAATGGTTGACGGTCGCCAACCTGTCCGCCCTCGCGCGACACGCTGCAGCAAGCGACGCCATGGCGACCGCCATGCTATTCCAGTGGCTATTAGGCAAGCTGCCTCCCGCCGATCGCCATTTCGGGAAACTCCGCGGACTCGCGGGAAGCGCGCGGTGGGTGGGCCCCTCAAACCGCGCCTCTTAGGAGTTGACCGTCAGTCGCCGCGTTTCCGGTTGGTCTGCTTCATGATCTGGGCGCGTTCGCGCTGCCAATCGCGGTCACGCTCGGCATCTCGCTTGTCATGCTGACGCTTACCCTTTGCAAGTCCCAGGGCGAGCTTCACCCTGCCGCGGGTGTAGTGGAAATCGAGCGGGACCAGTGTGTAGCCTGCGCGTTCCACCTTCCCGATGAGCTTGCGGATCTCTTCTGCCCGCATCAGTAGTTTTCTTGTCCTAACAGGGTCGGGCTGAATGTGGGTGGATGCCTCGGGGAGCGCGGAAATGTGTGCGCCAATCAGATAGAGCTCTGCCCGCCTGAGAATCACATAGGCTTCCTTAATCTGCGCCCGACCGGCACGGATGGCTTTGACCTCCCAGCCCTCGAGCACCAGGCCGGCCTCGAATCGCTCTTCGATCGAGTAGTCGTGGAGGGCCTTTTTGTTCTGAATGATGCTCATGACAAAATCGCGTCTCTTCTTATGGCGGATATGTGGCGGGGAATGGGTGAAGTCAGGAAATCGGTACTACTTGCGCATCCGTGCGAGCGGATGTTCGATCTGGTTGCTCGGGTAGAGGACTATCCGTCATTCTTGCCCTGGTGTGGCGGGGCGTCGGT
>JAGWXN010000366.1 GCA_018969885.1 Betaproteobacteria bacterium
GATGCGGGTATCGATCGCGGTGCTCGGCCTTGAGTCCGACCTGCTCCAGTAACTCGATCACACGCTCCTCTCGGACGCTCGCGCTGCCGCCCACGCCATGGATCTGCATGATCTCGGAAAGGATTGAGCCTGCCTTCATGCGAGGGTTCAGCGACGCGCTCGGATCCTGGAATATCATCTGCAGCTTGCGGCGCACTGGCTTCCAGCGATCGCGAGGTAACGTAGCCAGGTCAAGGCCGTCAAAAAGTATCGAACCTGAGTCGGGGCGGAGTAACCCGAGCAGTAGTCGGGCGGTGGTTGATTTGCCGCACCCGGATTCGCCGACCAGTCCGAGCGTCTCACCGTGATGGAGATCAAAACTCACGCCATCGACCGCTTGTACGGCCTTCGTCGGGCCGCCGAACAGGGGGCTGGGAAGCGGGAAATGGCGCTTGAGGTCGCGCACTAACAGCAACGGGCGCGCCTCCTGATTCATACCGACACCTCCAGACAGGCGACCCGATGGCCAGGACTGATTTCAACAAGCTCCGGCGTGGTGAGGCTGCAGCGGGGGGTCGCTTTTGCACAGCGAGGCGCGAACCTGCATCCCGGGGCGAGTGGCAGGCTGAGCGTCGGCACGGTGCCTGGGATCTGTGCCAGGCGCGAACGGGGTCGGCCAGCCGACCCACGGCGCGGAATCGAGCGCAGCAACCCTTGCGTGTAGGGATGAAGCGGCGCCTCGAAGAGCCGGTCAACCGGGGCGGTTTCCACGATCCGGGCGGCATACATGACGCCGACCCGCTCAACCGATTCCGCGATGACGCCCATGTCGTGTGTGATGAGCAGAAGCGCCATACTAAGTCGCTGGCGCATCTCGGCGATCAGTTCGAGGATCTGGGCCTGTATCGTGACATCGAGGGCGGTGGTTGGTTCATCCGCGATGAGCAGTTGCGGCCGGCAGGCGAGAGCCATGGCAATCATCACACGCTGGCGCATGCCGCCCGACAATTGATGAGGAAACTCGTTTGCGATTCGGGTGGCCGAGGGTATGCGAACAGCGTCGAGCATGCTGATGGCGCGCGCGAGCGCGCTCTGTCGATCGAGTCCCTCGTGAAGTCGCAAAGCCTCGGCGACCTGTTCGCCGATACGGAAGACCGGGTTGAGCGAGGTCATGGGTTCCTGAAAGACCATTGCGATATCTCGCCCGCGCACTGACCTCATCTCGCTCTCGGACAATGCGGTGAGATCGCGCTCGCCGAAGCGGATGGATCCCCGAGTGATCTGGCCGGGCGGTCGCACCAGGCGCATTAAAGAGAGCGCGGTCACGCTTTTACCGGAGCCTGATTCGCCGACGATCCCGAGCGTGCTCCCCGGTTGAATCGCAAGATCGACCGCATCGACGGCACGGATGCCCCCCGCTCGGGTTCCGAAATCGACGGTGAGTCCCTTCGCCTCAAGCAACAAGGATGGGGTTTCAGGGGCCGTGTTTGCGGACACGGATAGAGGGGCGGGCGCAACATGCCCGGGTGGTGCCGCCTGCAAACGAGTTGCCTCCGTGAAGCCGCTGTGTCTCCAGCGTGTTGTTAAAGACGACGGTACGACCCGCCTTGTCAGTTCGTCCAATATATTATTTGTGACAGATTCATACGTAATTCATATCAAAACATGGAACTTAGGCAGCTTCGCTATTTCGTGGCGGCCGCGGAGGAGGAGCACTTCGGTCGCGCTGCAGCGCGGGTGCATATTTCTCAGCCGCCCTTGAGTCAGCAAATCCAGTCGCTTGAGGCTGAGCTCGGCGTGGAATTGTTCGAACGGGTGGGGAGGGGTGTCCGACTCACGCGAGCTGGCGCCGAGTTTCTTGTTCACGCTCGCGGCGTACTGCGACACAGCGAGCGCGCGGCTGACATGGCGCAGCGTGCTGCTCGGGGTGAAATCGGCCGGCTTGCCATCGGATTTATCGGATCGCTCGCCTTTACCTATGTGCCCTGGTTAATTCGTGAGTTCCGCTCTAGCTATCCCGATATCGGTCTGTCACTCCATGAACTGACGATTGCCCAGCAGACCGACTGGTTCTCCGATCGACGGCTACAGATCGGGCTGCTGCGCCCCCCGCTTGAGGTGCCCGGTGTAGAACTCGAAATCCTTCTGCGCGAGCCGTTTGCGTTAGCGATCCCAGTCTCGCATCCGCTGGCACAACTGGACCCAGTGCCGATGGCGGCCCTGCGGGGCGAACCGCTAATCATGCTTCCGCGGTTGGTTGGACTGCGCTATTACAGTCAGGTGCTTGGTATGTGTCATCGGGCCGGATTCAGCCCGCTCGTGATCCACGAAATCGGCCACCTGCCGACTGCGGTGTCGCTGGTAGGGGCCGGGGTGGGGCTCACCATAGTGCCCGAATCGCTGACCGTGCTTCGGCTCCCCGGCGTCACCTACCGTTCGATTGCAGATGAAAGCGAACTAACCGAGACTGCAATCTGCTGGCGCCGCGATGAATCGTTGCCTGCAGTTGACCGCTTCATCGATCTGGCGCGCAGGCTCGTTGGTATTGGGATCAAGGGGCTCGCTCAGTGACTTAAGTCGCTCAGTCGCGCTCGCGGCGATTGGCGAGCCAATGCGTGCGCGCGGATGACCCAAAGAGTGATGTTCAGCGGTGATCGTGGATGAGTTCAAGCACCGCCGCTGCAAACATCTCCGGCTTTTCCTGCGGCAGGTTATGCCCTGCGCCTGGCACGATGCGGTGCGATCTTGGGCCGGTGAAACGGTGTGCCGCCGCTGCCGCTTTCGCTGGCGGACGCACCCCGTCGTCTTCACCGTCAAACGTGATGCTCGGAACAGTGATGGGCGGTAGGCGTGTCAGCCGTTCTTCAATCTGCGCGTAGGTGGGGTCGCCCGGTTCAAGCCCATACCGGCAACGGTAGGAATGAATCACCACATCGACAAAATCAGGGTTGTCGAACGCGGGTGCCGAACGCAGGAAGGTGGCCTCATCGAACGCCCAGGTGGGCGACCAGCTTTGCCAGAGAAGCCGGATCAGATCTCGCCGATGGCGGGTGAGGCCCGCGCGGCCACGCTCGTTGTGAAAATAGTATTGGTACCAGAGGCTTTGCTCGTTAGCAGGGGTGTCGGGTTCCATGGCCCGTGCGACGTCATGGATGTTGTAGCTGTTGAGCGAAACCAGGCCCGCGCAGCGTTCAGGCCAGAGGGCTGCGATGACGCAGGCTGCGCGCCCGCCCCAGTCGTATCCGGCAAGCACGGCGCTCGGGACGCTGAGTGCGTCCATGAGCGCAAGCAGATCGGCGCCGAGCGCGGCCTGCTCGCCCGAACGCGGCGTGGCTTCACTCAGAAAGCGTGTGGGGCCGAATCCGCGCAGGTACGGAACGTAGACCCGGCAGCCGGCTTCGGCCAGCCGCGGC
>JAGWXN010000367.1 GCA_018969885.1 Betaproteobacteria bacterium
GCGCGAATACCGCTTCCCCGTAATGCGACCGACCGGCTCGAACTCATCGAGCAACGGTTGAACTGAGCCTCAACTCTCGGTGTCACCCGCGCGGCCATGTGACGCGCAGCCGGGATTGATGCGCATTCAAGGCACTGCGAAAATAACGTTTTTCCGCCCCTGGACCTGCGATGCAGATTATTCCTGGCAATCACTCCCTCGGCGCGACCGTGCACGGCCTTGACCTCTCGCAGCCGTTATCCGATAGCGCACACCAAGCCTTGGTTGTTGCGCTCGCCAAGCATGGCGTCCTCCGGTTCCCCAATCAGACACTCACCGCCAAACAGCAGTTTGACTTCAGCGGCCGCTTCGGCACGCTCGAGGAAAACGTTGCTGGCATGTTTCAGGAGCCTGGACTTCCCCAAGTGATGGTGTTGTCGAACATTATTCGCGACGGTAAACCCATCGGCATCGCTGACGCCGGACAAGGCTGGCACACGGACATGTCCTACAGCGCCACGGTGGCCTACGCCAATGTTCTCTATGCAATAGAGGTTCCGCAGCGCGACGGTCGCCCCCTGGGCAGCACCCAATTCGGCGATATGGTCGCCGCATATGAAGCGCTTCCAGAGAACATCAAGCGCCGCATCGCAGGTCGCACCGCGACGCATGATTTTTCCAAATTCTGGGACATGATGCGCCGCGAACGAAACAGCGCGCGCCCGGCGCTTACCGATGCGCAACGTCGCACCAAGCCGCCCGTCTCCCATCCCTTGGTGCTGGTTCATCCGGTGTCAGGCGCGCGGTCGTTGTATGCAAACCCTGGTTATGCCATGTGGATCGACGGCATGGACCGCACCGAGTCAGATGAGCTTTTAGACTTTTTGTTCCGTCACCAGACCGAGAGTCGGTTTGTCTACACCTTCGAATGGGCGCGCGGCGATGTACTGATGTGGGATAACCTGCGCACGATCCACCAGGCGCTTGCCGACTACCGAGCCGACGAGCCGCGTCTGATCAAGCGTTGCCAGGTGATGGCCGACCGGGTGCTTCACGACGGACGAACAGACCGGCACGCACTCGCTGCGCATTGACGTAGCCGGTGCGGTTGCGAACCGGCCGCGTACGTATTACAACCAAGGCGTTTTCGCGGCCCGTGCCGATTCAAACTGCTTGACGCTTGCTTCCAGTGCAAGGGTGTAGCCGAGTTCATCCTGCCCCGTGCGCAACAAAAGCTTTTGAAACGGACAGAGGTCGAAGCGCTCAGACGCCTGTCCGGCCATCGAAACGGTCTGCGCCTCAAGGTCCACCCGAACCCGAGCCGCCGGTGTAGCCTTCACCGCACCCAGTAGCGCCTCCACCTTGTCGGCTGGCAACACCACGGGAAGCAGTCCATTCTTGAGCGAATTCGAATAGAAGATATCGCCAAAACTGGGCGCAATCACCACACGAATGCCTCCGTCCCAGAGCGCATAGACAGCGGCTTCGCGCGACGAACCCGATCCGAAATTCTCACGTGCGATAAGAATTGACGCGCCCTGGCACGCGGGATCATTGAAGACGAATTCAGGCCTGGGCTGCCCACTTACATCAAGCCGCAGATCATGAAACAGATACGCTCCCATGCCGGCTGCACGCGGCTTCCGAAGAAAGCGCGCCGGAATGATCTGGTCGGTATCCACATTGCGGCGATCAAGCGGAATCGCGACCGACTCAACGACCGTGAAGACCGGTTTACTCATGAACGACTCCGATTCAGAGAAACGTACGGGGGTCGGTGAGCCGCCCGGTCAGTGCAGCGGCGGCGGCTGTCACCGGACTCACCAGATGCGTCCTTGCCCCGACCCCTTGGCGACCCACGAAATTACGGTTCGAGGTCGAGGCGCAGTGCTCGCCCGCCGGCACCAGATCGCCATTCATACCCGCACACATCGAGCAACCTGAGAAGCCCCACTGCATACCGGCGTCGACAAAAATGCGGTCGAGCCCGAGAGCCTGCGCCTGCCGGCGCACCTCGTCAGAGCCTGGTGCCACCAGCGCGCGCACGCCCTCGGCGACACGCCGGCCCTTCACGAGCGCGGCGGCGGCCTGCAGGTCTCCCAGCCGTGCATTGGTGCAGGAGCCGATGAACACATGACGGATCGGCACGTCGGCCAGGGCCATGCCGGGTTGCAGCCCCATATAGTCGAGCGCCGCGCGCATGGACTGCGATGCCGCAGCACTGGCCGCGGCTGACGGATCAGGAACACGCTGCGATACGCCAATCACATGCTCAGGACTGGTGCCCCAGGTGACCATGGGCTCAAGCGCGCTCCCGTCGAGATTGACCACTCGATCGAAACGCGCGTCCGTATCGGTCACGAGCTTGCGCCAGTCGGCCACAGCTCGGTCGAATTG
This sequence comes from Betaproteobacteria bacterium, assembly GCA_018969885.1. The sequence continues at coordinate 2,377 of JAGWXN010000367.1, forward strand.
TTCACCGCGCGGCGCATGCTCCCGACCCGCGACCCATTCGAAAGTCGTGTCGTCGGGCGCCACCAACCCCGACCGTGCCCCTGCCTCGATCGACATATTGCAGACGGTCATCCGGCCTTCCATGGACAGTGCCCGGATGGCGCTACCCGAGTATTCAATGGTGTGACCGGTGGCCCCGGCTGCGCCGATCTTGCCGATGATGGCAAGGATGATGTCTTTGGCGGTCACACCGGCTCCGAGCATGCCATCGACCCGAATCAGCATTGACCGACTCTTCCGCTGCCAGAGCGTCTGCGTGGCAAGAACCTGGCTGACTTCGGAGGCTCCAATGCCAAAGGCAAGCGCACCCATCGCGCCGTGCGTGGCGGTGTGGCTGTCGCCGCAGACAATGGTCATGCCGGGAAGCGAGAGCCCCTGCTCGGGCCCAATGACATGCACGATCCCCTGGCGGGGGTGCCCCATTCCGAAGGCACGAATGCCGTGAAGGGCCGCGTTGGCTTCGAACCGGCGAATCAGTGAGCGGGCCTCGGCATCCGGCTGATCGTCAATCGCGGGGCCGCGCGTGGGAACGTAATGATCGGCTACGCCAAAGGTTCGCTCCGGACTTCGAACCGGAAGACCGCGCTCGGCGAGAATTTCGAAGGCCCGGGCCGAGCCTTCGTGAAACAAATGCCGGTCAATGAAGAGCAGCGTCTGGCCATCATCGGCGCGCTCATGCACCGCATGAGCCGTCCAGAGCTTGTCGTAAAGCGTTGACGCGTGTGCGGAGGCGGTCATGGCGCGCTGCCCTCAGGAAACCTTGTAGCGGCGGGAGACCTCGTCCCACTCGGTCGCGCCGACGCGGTTGAAGCTCTGTTGCGGCGTGAGTTCCAGCCCCGGGGACGCATGCTGGCCAAGACGTCGGGTCTCCTCCAGCACACGATCGCAGGTGGCCATCACCGCCTTGAACAACATGCCCGGAAGAATCGCGATCCGATACCCCATCGCCTCAGCGTCAGCAAACGGCACATTAGG
>JAGWXN010000368.1 GCA_018969885.1 Betaproteobacteria bacterium
CCCAGTCGATCCGGATGCCTTCATACAATTCGGTGCGCAGCATCGTGGTCACTCCAGGCTTGCTTGAATCTCAATCCACCCTGATGTTGGCGCTCTTGGCAAGCGCCCCCCAGCGTGCGATCTCCCGACGCATGTGACTGCTTAACTGCTCGGGGGTGGTGCCGCGGATTTCGAGACCCAGCGCCCCAGCCTTTTCCCTGAGCACCGGATCGGTCAGTGCGCGATTCACATGCGTATTGAGCAGAGCGAGGACTGAGGGGGGCGTTGCGGCGGGTGCGTAGACCGCATACCAGGTGTCGAAATCGATCGGGTGCCCTTGCTCGGCCATGGTGGGTACGTCGGGGGCCAGCGACGAGCGTGTCGCGCTCGCGGTCGCCAAAGCTCTCAACTCGCCGCGCCGCACATGCGGCATGGGCAACTGGATGATGTTGAAGCCGACTTTCACCTCGCCGCTGAGGAGCGCGGTGTGAAGGGGCGCAGCACCCTTGTACGGCACGTGGATGACGTCGATCCCCGCGACCTGTTTCAACTGTTCCAGCCCGAAGTGCTGACCGCCGCCGTTGCCGGTGCTTCCGAACGCGAGCTTGCCCGGTTCAGCCTTTGCAAGCGCGATCAATTCAGCGAGGTTCTTCACAGGCAGGCTGGGATGCGCGACCAGGAGATTGGGCTGAGAGGCCACCAGTGAAATCGGCGCGAAATCCTTGAGCGGGTCAAAGGGCAGCTTTGGATACAGCGCCACACTGAATGCCTGCGGTCCAATGCCGCCGAGCAACAGCGTGTAGCCATCGGCGGGTGCCTTAGCGACCAGGTCGGAGCCGATGTTGCCGTTGGCGCCCGCGCGGTTGTCGATCACCACGGGCTGTGAGAGCGACTCGGTGAGCTTTTGCGCGATGTTGCGCGCCATGAAGTCGTAGCCGCCGCCAGCGGGAAACGGAACCACCATCCGAATCGAACGCGTGGGCCAGTCGCTTGGCGGTGATTGCGCAAACGCCTGGCATGCCAGGCCAATGAGTGCTGCGCCCAACACCGTACGGCGACGCGCAAGCCCGCGACGTCCGGGTGATTTCATTCTCCGCATTTGATGTGCCTCCCGAGATTGATGCCTGTTGCGATACGCAACCGTTTTGTTCGATGCAGCATACGTCTTTTCGCCGCGCTACGTGCGTGCTAGCCTCGCGAAGCGGCATGCGCGACCGGTTGCCGGAACACTCGGAGACAAGCTTGAAAATCGACGTCTTTAATCACATCCTTCCCAAACACGTGTTCGAGCGCATCCGAACGGTTGCGCCACAAATCCCGATTCTGAACAGCTTCAATAACCTGCCTGAACTTTGGGATGTCGAGGCGCATCTGCGTCTGATGGATGGCTATGACGGCTATCAGCAGGTCTTGTCGCTTTCAAACCCGCCCATTGAGATGCTGGGTTCGCCTGAGATCACGCCCAAGATGGCGCAACTGGCCAACGACGGGCTGGCCGAAATTTGTCGGGCGCATCCTGACCGTTTCCCGACGTTCATTGCCTCCATGCCCATGAACAACCCGGACGCGGCGGTTAAAGAGGCTGAACGGGCTGTCAAAGAGCTGGATGCTCGAGGCATTCAAATCTTCAGCAACGTGCTGGGCAAACCACTCAGCGCCCCGGAGTTCTATCCGGTGTTCGAGACCATGGCGAAATTCGATCTGCCGATCTGGGTACACCCCATGCGCGGACCGAATTTTGCCGACTACGCCACCGAAAGCGCATCCGAAGACGAAATCTGGTTCACCTTCGGCTGGCCTTATGAAACCAGTGCGTGCATGACGCGCCTGATTTACTCCGGAATCTTCGACAAGCTGCCCAACCTCAAGATCATTACCCACCACATGGGCGGGATGATTCCCTTCTTCGCAGAGAAGATCAATCTGGGCTTCAAGCAGATTTTTGACGGCAAGGTCGACCGCAACCCCACCGCGGAAAAGGCTGGCCTGAAGCGTCCCTTGATTGATTACTACCGCATGCTTTACGCCGATACCTCAACGAACGGCTCGGCTTCAGCAGCTCGGTGTGGGCTCGACTTCTTTGGTGCCGATCACTGCCTCTTTGCCACTGACGCACCCTTTGACTCGCGTGGCGGACACCACCTGATCGGGGGCACCATTCGAGCGATCGATTCGCTGGACATTCAGGCGAGTGAGCGCCAGGCCATCTATGAAGGTAACGCGAAGCGCTTGCTTCGCCTGTCTTGAGGGGTGCGGGCGCGGGTGCGGGCAACACAACCCCGCCCATCGCCCGTCAGACCCTTTAGCGTGGCTTAAAGCCAATGTCCTTGATCACCTTGCCCCACAACTGCTCGTCGCGCTCAAGCGCCTGAGTGAGAAATGCTGGCGCCTCGGTGTGGATGTCGAGTCCCATCTTGCGCATCCGCTCACGAACATCAGGCTGGGTAAGCGCCCAGTTCACTTCGCGATTGACCACCGATACGATTTCGGCTGGCAGACCCGCGGGCCCGATGATGCCGAACCATCCGCCCGAGCTGAAGCCCGGCAGCGTTTCCGCAATGGTGGGCACGTTCGGGTAGTCGGGTGAGCGCTGCGCGCGGGCGATGCCGAGCAGTCGAACTTTGTTGGCGTCGGCAAGCGGCTGCACCGCGATGAATGAACCCAGCGAGGCGTTGATTTCGCCGCCTATCATCTGAGTGAATACATCGCTCATGCCGCGATGCGGCACGTGGATGTATTCAAAGCCGGCGAGCAGGCGGAACTGTTCGGTGGCGAAGTGCAGGAACGCGCCCTCGCCGTTGGTGCCGAAGGTGAGCTTGCCGGGGTTGGCGCGGGCGTAGTCGATCACCTCCTTGACCGATTTGAACGGGGTCTGGTTCGAGACCACCAGCGCGAGGAAATTGGAGGCCATCATGGCGATGGGCGTGAAATCGGTGCGTGCGTTGTAGGCCACCTTGGCGTACGAAAGCGGCACGATCACCATATTGCCGCCCTGACCGCAGCCCAGCGTGTAGCCATCGGGCGCGCCCTGCTTGACCAGCACCAGCCCGAGCTGACCGGCGCCGCCGGGTCGGTTGTCGACCACGACGGCCTGGCCCAGCCGCTCAGTCAACTTGGGCGCAACCAGCCGGGAGAGCAGGTCGCAGCTGTCGCCCGCGCCAGCGGGGACGATAATTCGAATGGGCTTGTTCGGGTACGCCGCCTGAGCGCTGGCCGTTGACGGGCCAGCTGAGAGCGCCAATGCTACGGCCGCACCGAGCAGTGCCGCCATGAGCGTCTTGAAACGGGATCGGATCATGAGTGTCTCCTGGTTCGCACCGACGAGTGCGGGGCCGTCCCGCCTGCCGGCGTCGTGTTGCGCCTGAAAACCGACGCTTGGAGCAAGGATAGCAGCGCGGCTTC
>JAGWXN010000369.1 GCA_018969885.1 Betaproteobacteria bacterium
GCAGTCGCTGAACGGCGACATCGTCCGCGCAGCCGCCACCGCTAACGTTCAACTCGTCACGACCGGTTCCAGCGGCACGGCCACCGCAGCGGCTGCACCGACGCTGAACCTGCCGTCCAACATCACGACCTTGTCCACCAATGGCCGCATTCAGATTGCCAACTTGGCCGGAAGCAGCGCCACCGACACGGTGACCGTTGTGATGGCTGTGAGCGGCGGCCCGAGCGGCGCCACGCCCAAGCTCTCAAGTTCCCTTGGAAATGGCTCGGCAGAAGGCGTCACGGTCATTGGAACTGATACCAACACGCTGACACTGACGGGTACCGCCTCGGCGGTCAGCACGTTCGTAAACGTCGCAGACCGCATCCGCTTCAACGGCACCGCTTCCACCACCAGCTACGCGCTGACAGTGACCGCGCAAAGCCGCGACGGCATGACGGTTCGCTCGGCGGCTTCATCGGTAGCGACGCTCACCAGCGTGGCGACCGGCACTGCGGCGACCAGCGGCACGGCGCAGCCTTTCGCGCCGCTCACGCTCAACATGCCGGCGAGCTTTACCGCTTTGTCGGGAAGCGGCGAGATCCGGATCGCCAATGCGGTTGGCACCGGCAACGACAGCGTGACCGTTCTGTTGTCGGTCAGCGGCGGCCCCGGTGGCGCGACGCCGGCTCCCACCCTGTCCACCTCGGGTACGGTCTCTGGCGTCACGGTTACGGGGGCTGGCACGGCCACGCTTACGCTGACTGGTTCGGCAACGTCGGTCAGCAGCTATCTGAACACCGCGGGACGGGTGTTCTTCAACGGGCAGGCGTCGAACACCGCCTACACACTCAGCGCAACGGTGCAGAGCCTCACCGCAGGCGTGGTCCGTTCGGCCCGCACTGCGCAGGCCACGCTCACCAGCGTGCAGCTCATCACGGGCGCGAGCGGTACATCCTCGCTGCTTGGGGCGCCTACCCTCAACCTCCCGGCGAGTATCACGACGCTCGCCGCTAACGGCTCGATCCGGGTGACGCTGCCCGCCACGCCGACGCTCACCGATGGTCTGGTGGGGACCAGCACCACGGATACGCTGACAGTGATCATGACAGTCAGCGGTGGACCAAGCGGTGCTGTACCCAAGCTCTCGAGCGCCCTCGGTAATGGGACGAGCGAGGGGGTCACGGTTTCAGGCAATGACTCCGGCACGCTCACGCTGACTGGAACAGCCGTAGCGATCAGTAACTATGTGAATGTTGCCGAGCGCATTCTGTTCAACGGACCGGCATCCACGACCGCATACGCGCTGAACGTCACGGTGCAGAGCCGCGACGGCGCAACGATCCGTTCAGCGGTATCGTCAACGGCAGCCCTCACCAGCGTGGCGTCCGGCAATCCGGCCACGACCGGCAGCGCTCAGCTGGCGGCTGCGCCCAGCCTCAACCTCGCTGCGAGCCTGTCGGTGCCGTCCGTCAGTGGCGAACTCCGCCTCGCCAACCTGGCTGGAACCGGTACCGAAACTGTGACGGTTCTCCTCATGCTGAGCGGCGGCCCCGCGAGCCCGTCGCCCGCGCCCACACTTTCAACGCCAGCGCTCGTCTCGGCCATTTCCGTCGCGGGTTCTGGCACGAATGCCCTCACACTGACCGGTACCGCGACCGCAATCAGCAGCTTCCTGAATACAGCGGGTAACGTGTTGTTCAGCGGTCAAGCCTCCAACACCAGCTACACGCTGACCGCGACGGTGCAGAGCGTGACAGCGGGCGTTGTCCGCTCGGCGCGAACGGCACAGGCGGCGCTTACCAGTGTTCTCTCGAACATTGGCGGCAGTGCCAATCTGCTGGCGGCGCCAACGCTCAATCTGCCCGCGAACTTTGCCGCCTCGGCCGTCAATGGCAGCATCCGGATCGCCGACCTGACCGGCAGTGCCACCACTGCGGTCCGAGTCGTGCTGTCGGTCGATGCGGGCCCGAGCGGTGCAACGCCGACGCTCACGAGTTCCGCAGGCAATACCCTTGTCGATGGCGTGACGGCCTCGGGATCCGGTTCATCGCAGCTTGTGCTGACCGGTACCGCAGCGGCGATCAGCACCTATCTCAATACGGCGGATCGGGTCCGGTTCAACGGCGCGGCTTCGGCTACACCGTATCGGCTTACCGCCACCGTCCAGGCCCTGGCCGACAATGTGGTGCAGGGCGCATCCACTGCCCACGCTACCCTCACCACGCTCACGGCGCCGCTGGCGCTACCCACGCTCACCGTACCGGCGAGCTTCTCGGCGACCAACGCAAGCGCTGGCGTGTACTCCGGGGAAATCCGGATGCAGGGTGCCGTGGGTGGTGGCACCGAGGCGCTGACCGTCGTGTTGGCGGTGAGCGGTGGGACGCTCACCGCGTCGCTTGGGAACGTGACCGCCGAGGGCGTCGCGGTGACCGGGTCGGGCACGCAGCGAATCACGCTCACCGGCGCGGCGAAGGACATCTCCGACTACCTGAATGTCGCCAACCGGGTGGTCTTCAGCGGCGCCTCGTCGGCAACGCCGTACGGGCTGGTGGTCACCGCGCAAAGCATTGACGCCGGCGGCACGATTCGCTCGGCAGTCACCTCCAAGGCAGTGGTCCTCACCTTCACCACCACCAATGACATCGTCGCTGCGGCTGACATCGTGAGTGCGGGTGGCAGCATCAGCATCGTGTCGAGCCGCAATGTCACGCTTTCGGGTTCGGCCGACGTACGGACGGTCTCAGGCGGCAGCATCGATATCGAGGCCCGCGAAGGCGAGATTTTCCAGAGTGCGGCGAGTGTCCTGTCGAGCGCTGGTGCGTCTTCCAGCGCCCGGTTACTCGCGAAAACCAATGTCACCGTGGGCGATATTGAGCTTGCCGATGGCAAGGTCAGCATCTCCGCTGCGACGGGATCGATTTTCGATTCCGACGCGCTGGTTGTCAGCGGGACTGCGAGCCTCAATGATGCCGATTACGACATCAGCAGCGCGCAACTCAGGCTGTCGGCCGGCATCAGTATCGGTGAGGCGGTTGATCACCTCGAGACCTCGGTCGGACGCCTGAGCGCACGTGCGGCGGGTGGCAGTATCTGGTTGCTCGAGGCGAACGATCTTGTCATCGATGACGTCACGGTCACCGTGAATCGCGTGCGCTCTGACGGCACTGTCGCGGGGTCCACGCTCACCGACGCCCTGCAATCAGATTTAAAGACGACCGGTGCGGATGGCTCCATCGTGCTTCGTACCGTTGCGGGATCCATTACCCTCAACGACGGCACTGCGTCGGCCGATGACACTGCCATCAGTGCCCACGGCAGCGGTAACGTCCTCGTGTCCCTCCCCGGACTTGCGACCGGGTCCAGTGGTAGCGC
>JAGWXN010000370.1 GCA_018969885.1 Betaproteobacteria bacterium
GGGTTCGGCCCAGCGGCGCATCCAGATCTTGGCCGACTCCTTCTCGCGCACATCGGGCGGCAAGGTGGCGTTCAGATCGGTGTTGATCCAGCCTGGCGCCAGGGCGTTGACGCAGATCTGCATCTCTGACAGATGCTCGGCCGCCGTTCGCACCAGCATATTGGCGGCTGCCTTGGAAGAGTCGTAATGAGCCGAGACCGGGTCCTGGCTGTTGATGCCGTTGGTCGAGGTGACCAGCAAAATTTTGCCCCTGAAGTCGCCGCGCAGCGGGTTGCCTTTCATGGCCAGGGCCGCATGCTTGGTCACCAGGAAAGCGCCCGTGGTGTTGGTATTGTGGACAGTGTCCCATTCGTCCTGCGTCTGATCGAAAAAGTCCGTATTGGGCGAGACGCCTGCACTGTGGATGACATAGTCGATCCTGTGACCCGCCTGCCCAATTTGTTTGAAAAATGCAGAAACGGAGTCCTCGGTGCCGACTTCGCAGGCAAAAGCATGAGTTCCGATGGTCTTGCCGGCGGCCGCCGCTTTGATGCGTTGCAAGGCTTTCTCGGTTTTGTCGGGCCGGCGGCTGCTCGAGACGATGACATCGCCGCCGCAGCGTGCCACCAGCTCGGCGCAAGTCAGTCCGATGCCGCTGGCGCCGCCGGTGATGACGGTGGTGGTGCCGCTGAAATCAAAATGGGCTTGAGCCATGGCTGGCCTCCTGGAGGGGTATGGGTGGGAGAGTGGCTGCTGGCGAGCTCAGGCCCGCTACAGCGAGAGTCGATTCAATCCATCAAGCGCCGCTGTTTTGTAGCATTCGGCCAAAGTGGGAAAGTTAAACACTGCATCGGCAAAATAGTCGATGGTGCCGTTGTGCGCCATCAGGGTCTGGCCGATGTGAATCAATTCGCTGGCACCCTCGCCCATGATGTGCACGCCCAGCAGCTTCTTGGACTCCGGGCTGAAGATGATCTTGAGCAGGCCGGTGCGGTCGCCGATGATCTGACCGCGAGAGATCTCGCGGTAGTTGGCCTTGCCAATTTCATAGGGCACTCCGGCGGCGGTCAACTCGTCTTCGTTCTTGCCTATGGTTGATATTTCCGGCACGGTGTAAATGCCGTAGGGGAACAGCCCAATGCCACCTTCATGGTCCACCCGCATACCAAAGGCGTGCCGTGTGGCGGCGCGGCCCTGCTCGTAGGAGGTCGAGGCCAGGGATGGAAAGCCGATCACATCGCCCACCGCATAGATGTGCTCGACATTGGTCTGGAAATGCTCATTGACGGGCAGGCGCCCGCGGCTGTCTTTCTGGATGCCGGCCTTGTCCAGGTCGAGCCTGGCCGTAGCCCCCTCGCGACCAATCGAATAGAGCACCGCTTCGGCGTGCAGGATCTTCCCGCTCTTGAGCCCCACCTCCACGGGTTTGGACACACCTTGCAGCAGTTTCACCTCGGCCACCTCCTCGCCCAAACGCATGGTCACATTGCTCTGCTGCACCACATAGGTCAGGGCAGCTGAAATTTCATGGTCGAGGAAAGGCAGCAGCACCGGTCGCTTATCGACGATCGTCACGCGCACGCCCAGGGCGGCAAACATGGTGGCGTACTCCACGCCGATGACGCCGGCGCCGACCACAATCAGCGAGCGCGGCAGGAACTCCAGGCCCAGCACATCGTCGCTGGTGAAGATGCGCTGCCCGTCAAACGGAATGTGATCATCACGCGCAGCCTCGGTGCCGCAGGCAATCACGATCTTCTCGGCGGTGATCTGTCGCCGTCCGTGGCCGGAGGCCGACTGCAACTCCACGGTGTGGGGGTCGACGAAGCGTGCGGTCGACTCGATCAGCTCGACCCGGTTGCGCGTCATCTGATTGCGGATCACATCGATCTCGGATCGCACCACCTGCTGGACCCGGTAGAGCAGATCATCAATCCCAATGTCCTGCTTCACCCGATACGATGAACCGTAAATGCCGCGCTCGCGATAGCCGGACAGATGCAGCACCGCCTCGCGAAAGGTCTTCGACGGAATGGTGCCGGTGTTCACGCAGACCCCGCCTACGGTCCGGGCCCGTTCGATCACGGCCACCCGCTTGCCGAGTTTGGCAGCCTGAATGGCCGCCCGCTGACCCGACGGGCCGGAACCGATCACGACCATCTGATAATCGAACGGAGAGTCTGAGCTCTGCCCGCCGCGCCCCACCCGTCCAGCCGATGCTGTCGCCATGTCGCCCTCTCGTGTCAAGGTCTGCCAGCGGCGGATCATAGGCACGCGGTTTCGCGCTTGTAAACTGCCCATCTCCGCGCGTCCTGCCGCTGCCCGCTGAAACAACGATGAAATTCGCCTACATCACGCACCCCGACTGCATCCGCCATGAGATGGGGCCGCACCACCCTGAGTGCCCGGATCGGGTCACGGTCATTCACGACCGGTTGCGCGCATCAGGCCTACTTGATTTCGCAGCCACCTATGAAGCGCCCACCGCTACTTTCGAGCAACTCGATCGCGCGCACACCCATGCGCACGTGCTCGAGTTGCAGGCGCTCGCCCCTCAGCAGGGCTATTCCGCCATCGACCCCGACACCAGCATGAATCCGTACACCTGGAACGCGGCGCGGCGCGCGGCGGGCGCCGCTGTCCTCGCCACCGAACTGGTGCACGCGGGTAGCGCGACGCGCGTGTTCTGTAACGTGCGCCCGCCTGGACACCATGCCACCCGATCAGCCGCCATGGGCTTCTGCTTTTTCAACAATATCGCGGTGGGTATGCGGCACGCACTCGATGCGCTTTCCGTGCAGCGCGTCGCACTGATTGATTTCGACGTGCATCACGGTAACGGCAGCGAAGACATCGTGGCGGGCGACGATCGCATCCTGATGCTCTCCACTTTCCAGTCACCGCTCTACCCCTATAGCGGTGAAGTCCCCAGCGCCGACAATCTGGTGAACGTGGCGCTCCCCCCCTATAGCGACGGAGCGGCGCTGCGCGCAGCGGTGCTCGAGCGTTGGCTACCTGCACTGAACGATTTTCAGCCGCAGATGCTGTTCATTTCCGCGGGGTTCGACGCCCATATGGAAGATGACATCAGTCAGCTCCGCTGGCGTGATGACGACTACGCGTGGGTCACCCGCGAGCTGGTCACGGTGGCGAGCCGTCACGCCCAGGGACGCATCGTCTCGATGCTCGAAGGCGGCTACGCAATCGGAGCCCTCGCAAGATCGGTGGAGCGGCATGTTCGCGAATTGATGGAAATCTAGCCATCAAGGCGCCCGTCAGCACTGTCATCATGGCCCGCAATCCGATCCGCAATCAACCGGTTGGCAGCCCGCCCTTGCCGCGAATCGTACAGTTGCGAGATGGGCGTTCAT
>JAGWXN010000371.1 GCA_018969885.1 Betaproteobacteria bacterium
GCTGCGCCCCATGCGCGCTTCGGCCTGCCCGAGGTCAAGTGGTCGATCTATCCATTCGGCGGCGCCACGGTGAAACTGGTGCAGCAGATTGGCTATGTGCACGCGATGGATCTGCTCCTCACCGCGCGGCTGATCGACGCCGAGAGCGCCCGCGCCATGGCGCTGATCAACCGTGTGGTGCCCGCCGAGCTGGTGCTCGATGACGCGCTTGCCACGGCCAGTGTCATTGCAGCCAACAGCCCGGTGGCGGTACAGGCGGTACGGCAGCAGATCAGCGACTGCATTGCTGAACACGCGCGGAGCCGCGAGCCGATCGAACAGCGCCTGGGAGACCGGGTTCGCGCGAGCCCCTGGTTTGCTGAAGGCGTCGCGGCATTTCGGGAAAAGCGACCGCCCCGCTACGAAGATTGAGACGGCAGACCTTGCCGGTCGTGCATCAGCTCGCTAGATTCGCGATCAGTACGGAGCGTGCATTCGGACGGATCGGTCTCACGTCGTTTGAGTGATTTCCCCATTTATGGTTGGAGGCCCAATATGCGGCAACTCGATATTCTGCTGAGCGGACTCACCTTTCCCGAAGCCCCGCGCTGGCGCGCAGACAGGCTCTGGTTCTCCGACTTTTATTCGTTTCGTGTCATGACGGTGGGTCTTGATGGCCGTGACGAGACTATCGCCGAGGTGCCAGGCCGTCCGTCCGGGTTGGGCTGGACGGCGGACGGAGACCTGCTGGTCGTCTCCATGCTTGAGAAAAGAGTGATGCGGCTGCGGGCGGGCAAGCTCGAGCCCCATGCCGATCTCAGTGGTCTGGCCACCGGACCCTGTAACGACATGGTGACTGATGCACGCGGCCGCAGCTGGGTGGGTAACTTCGGTTACGACCGTCACGCCGGCGAGTCACCGCGTAACACCTGCATCGCCTTCATCTCCGAGCGAGGCGAGGTGATGAGCGCAGCCGATGATGTGGTGTTTCCGAATGGCATGGTGATCACCCCCGATGGCAAGAGCCTGATCGTGGGTGAAACCTTCGCGCACCGGCTGACCCGTTTTGACATTGAGCCCGATGGTCGGCTGGTCAATCGCCGTTTGTTCGCGCAGATCGAGGGCGTTGCTCCCGATGGCATTTGTCTGGATGCGGAAGGCGCGGTGTGGGTGAGCAATCCCACCGGCAATCGCATGGTCCGGGTATTCGAGGGCGGCAAGATTGCCGAAGAGATCCGAACCGGCGACCGCAATTCCTACGCCTGCATGCTGGGCGGACCCGGTCGGCAGACGCTCTTCGTGCTGACCAACAGCGGAGCGGGCCCAGGCATGGCGAACAAACGCGACGGCTGTATTGAAGTGGCTCAGGTGGAGGTGCCGGGCGCGGGTCTGCCCTGACCCAATCGCACCGGGGTGGTTGTTCCTCAGGCGTTCGCACTCTCGATCGCGCGCATGTGTCCGACGAAAACCTGGGCGATCTCGTCTTCATAGATCTCCCACTCCGGATACGGGATCAGCGGGATGTCCTGATCGGTGATGGGCAGCGAGTGAAGTTTGGCGCCCGGAATGCGCGCAGCCGCGATCGCCCCATTTGCTGAAGCGTGTGTGAGGTCATTACCGGGAATCACCACGGTGGGCACCCGGATCGACCCCAGTTCTTCATCGGTAACGCCCATCACGGGTAACCGGGTGCCGGCAATGAACATCTCCTGCCACCGGCTCATAACTGCGATGTAGTCCTCGGCGTTCATCGACATTAGGCGCGCTTGCATCGGCGGATTGGCGGCAATTCTTTCCTGATATTGCGGATGTGCACAGACGGCCGCCATGCCACCCTCGCGCGCCGCTTTGATGAACTGGCCGTAATACATATCGGGCAGCCGCCCCGCGGCGAAGGCTCCGCCAGTGACCCGCATGAGCAGCAGTCCGCGGACCTTGTTCGGGTAGCGCAGATAAAAGCGCATGGCGGTGCGTGCACCAGCGGACGATCCGCCGATGAAGGCGGGTGTTGCGCCGAGCTGCTCGAGGAGCGCGAGCAGGTCATCGAGCCAGAGCGTTTCCTCCGGCACATCGCCTTCAATCACGATATCGGTGGCGCCGGTGTTGCGGCGGTCGTGCAGCACCACCCGATAGCCCTGTGCGGCAAGCCGCTGCGCGAGCGGCACGAATTCGTCGTAACCGCGACGGCCGCCGGTAATGAGCGCGACCCACGCGCCCGAGTCGCCGACAATTTCATAACGCATGCGGATTCCGCGTACTTGTGCAAAGGGCATGATGGGGGTGACCTTTCCGGAATGAGCCGTGAACGGGTTGACCAAGGTTGCCGAGGCGCTCGGAGCGTAGCAGGATATCGGTTTCCAAGCCGCAGAAGGCCCGCGCCGGGCGCCAAGCGGATCGCCTTCAGCACCCACCGGAGTTCACCATGCAAGACCCGAACGTTCCCAGTATCCGTCGCGTCGTCACCGGCCACGACGACCAGGGTAAGGCTATCGTCATGATTGATGAGGTCTGCCAGCACTTTCGCCAGGGACGGGGCAATGCCTTCGTGTGCAACATCTGGACGACCGATACGGTACCTGCCAACAACGACGGCGATCGCGATGGGGGAAAGCGCGAGGGTAAGTTCACGATGATTGAAAACGGCAGCGTGTTCCGCATTCTTGACTTCCGCCCCGGGGTCGAAGCGCGCATGCACCGCACCGATTCCATCGATTACCTGGTCGTGATGAAAGGCGAAATCCACATGGAGCTCGACGATGGCGTCGAGGTGCACCTGAAGGCGGGCGATGTGATGGTTCAGCGCGGCACCATTCATAACTGGATTAACCGCGGGACCGAAACCTGTGTCATTGCGGTGATCCTGATTCATGCAAAGCCTGTGGAGGCCGGTGGGCAGGTGCTGAACGCGGTGGGTTAGGGCGTGTGTTGGGGCGTGTGTTCGCCAGCCTCATGATGGCTGTGCGCTATCGCTCTTCCGATCGCCGGTGCGTTTCGTAGCCGGCTGAATAAAAACATGCTATTCATCCGCCGCCGCGGTTGATGCGGCGGGCCCTGGTCGTACATCGCCGCTCAGGGCACGGGTGGTAAACCAAATGGGAGACAGATCGATGGCATTCCGCTTCAAGTCCACGCTCGCCGCAGGCGTCGTAGCGTTTCTGAGTGCGTTTGCGCCCGCTACGCAGGCCGAGACGTTCAAGGTCACCTTCAGCGCGGCTCATGGCCCCCAGCTCCCCTGGGTCGGCATGATCGAAAATTTCTACATACCCGAAGTGGACAAGCGGCTGAAGGCTGCCGGTGGCAAGCACAGCATCGCCTGGAACAAAGCATTCAGTGGCACGCTCGCAAAAGTTGGCGGAGAGCTGGATGC
>JAGWXN010000372.1 GCA_018969885.1 Betaproteobacteria bacterium
AGGGAATGCCAAAACGCGTAGACGCCGAGAGCGTTTCAAACTTGTAATCGCCCAACAGCAGTGCCGACGCATTAAACGCCCGCGAGGCAAGCTCAACGGTCTGGCTGATGCCGTCGTCGGTGACATAAGGGTCAGTGTGACTGAGCACAACCTGACGCGCGAGCCGGCTTGAATTCACCTCGATGCCAACAATCTTGCCTGTGCCCAGGAAGTTATTCTGGCTGAGGGACGCTGCAAGAATGACCTTCTCGGTGGTGGAAAAACCAATCCCGAGCGAGATTGATCCCGTGGGCCGCTCTACGACCGTGACGCGGAGGTCCACCTGGTCGCTCGTGCCCGGGACCGGTTCTGTTTCAATCTTGACGTCGGTAAAATAACCGAGTCGGTTAAGACGATCACGCGATAGCTTGATCTTGTCTGCGTCATACCAGGCGTCTTCAAACTGGCGAAGCTCCCGGCGAACGACTTCGTCGCGGGTGCGAGCGTTACCGCCAATATCGATCCTGCGCACGTAGGCCCTGCGCCCTGGCTCGACCATGACGGTAAAGCTCACCTGACGGTTTTCGCGATCGGCCTGGGGAACGGCGTCGACCCGCGCAAACGCGTAGCCCAGCGAACCCAGGCGCTCGGTCATGCCCTTGGTGGAGTCGTTCAGCTTACTGCCGGAAAATACTTCACCCGGAGCGAGCCGCATCATGGCGCGGAACTCGTCACCTCGCCCGAGCAGCTCACCGGCGAAGGTAATGTCCTTGACGCGGAACTGCTCTCCCTCATCCAGCACCACAACCAGCTCAATGGATTCGCGGTCTGGGCTGATGGATACCTGGGTTGAACGAATATTGAACTCCAGGAAACCCCGGTCCAGATAAAAGGACCGCAGAGATTCCAGGTCGCCCGCCAGCTTCTCGCGCGAGTAACGGTCAGCCTTGGTATACCAGCTGAGCCACGTTGGCGTGGAGAGCTTCATTTCGTCGAGTAACGCCTTCTCGGTGAAGGCCTTGTTACCGACAAAGCGGATCGCCGAAATAGACGCCGAGGCACCCTCCTCGACAGTCATCGCGACCCCCACCCGGTTACGCTCAAGCGGTGTGACGGTTGAGGTGACGCGCGCCGCGTACTTACCGCGGGACAGATACTGGCGCTTCAGTTCCTGCTCGGCCCGCTCGAGAAGGCTTCGATCGAAAATTCGCGACTCTGCGAGCCCGATATCTCGGAGCGAGCGCTTTAGAGTGTCAGCGTCAAACTCTTTGACACCGGTGATTTCGATTGACCCGATGGCCGGCCGCTCCTCGAGCACGACCACCAGCACGTCGCCGTCAGCCTGCAACCTCACGTCGCGGAAAAAACCACTTGCATAAAGTGCCTGGATTGCAGCGGTCGCGGAATCGGGTGTGATGCGCTCACCCACCTTGACGGGGAGATAACCGAACACGGTGCCCGGCTCGATGCGCTGAATACCCTCAATTCGGATGTCGCGCACCACAAAGGGGTCAAAGGCCCTCGCGGCGCCTGGAAGCCCGGCCGCGGCCAGCAAAAAATACAGGGAAGCGGAGGCTAGACGGTTCGCTCGAATGCGGGAAACGAAGCTTCGCATGCCTCAGAGCCCGATCAGCCGGGTGAAGTCGTTAAAGAGTGCAAGTGCCATCATGAACACCACCAGAAGCAGCCCGGCCTTTTGAGTAATCGCCATCACCTGATCGGACAGCGGACGTCGTCTGATTGCCTCGACTGCGTAATATACCAAATGCCCCCCATCGAGCACCGGTATGGGAAGCAGATTCAGAACTCCCAGGCTTACGCTGATCAGCGCGATGAACCCGAGGTATGACTGTAAGCCGCTGCGGGCGGTCTGGCCCGCCATGTCAGCGATTGTCACTGGACCGCTCAGATTCCGCACTGATAGGTCGCCGGTGAGCATGCGCCCCAGCATTCGAAGCGAGAACGCGCTCATCTCCCACGTACGCGCCGCGCCCTGAACAACCGCATCAAGCGGATCTGCCTGAACCACCTCGGTCTTTACCCGGTCCTGAAGCATCGCCCCAATTCGTCCACGCGGCCGCGCCTCGGGTGCACCTGTGCTCTGTGCGGACGGGGTCACACGTACGGTGATCTCGTCGGCGCCGCGCTGCACCACGAGCACCAGCGCCCGGCCGGCACTGTCTCGCACCTGCTCGATCAGTTCGCGAGCCCTGCGAATGGGCTCGCCGTTTACCGTGAGAACGCGATCGCCCGCCCGCAGCCCCGCCTCAATCGCAGGTTCGCCGGCGACCAAGCTTCCAATCAGGACCTCACCCGGCGCGAGTACAAGCCCAAGCACCTGAAGGGGATCTCGGTCGGGAACCTCGGATGACATAGCCCCGCGCGTTCCGAGGGTTTGTTGACGAAGCTGGCCTCCACGATCGATGGTGAGCGAGACCGTCGCTCCGGCAAGCGACGCATCGATGATCTTGAGCCGCAGTTGATTCCACGATTGCAGGGGCGCATCGTTGACCAAAACGATACGGTCGCCTGCAAGCAGCCCCGCGTCGGCAGCAGCGCTCGCTGCGGGCGGCGTATCAAGGACAGGAACCGGTTGCTCGGTACCGCCCCAGGCAAGCGCGGCGTAAAGAACGACTGCCAGCGCAAAATTCGCGAGCGGCCCAGCAAGCACAATAAACGCCCGCTGATGAAGCGGACGCTGTGAGAACGCCCGCGGAAGGTCTGAACTTGCAATCGGCTGTGAGGGATCCCGATCGCGCTCATCGAGCATCTGTACGTAGCCGCCAAGCGGAATGGCAGCAATTACCCATTCGGTTCGGTCGGCCCCCCAGGCGCGTGACCAGATCGCCGGCCCGAAGCCAATCGAAAACTTGAGAACCTTAACCCCGCACCAGCGAGCGGCCGCGAAATGACCCAGCTCGTGGACGAAGATGAGTAACGTGAGCGCAAGCAGAAACGCGAGCACGGTTTGAACGAATGTCATGAGAGATGCCGCTCCATCACCTGACGCGCCGCTTGACGCGCCCTGCTATCGAGCTCGATCACCGAATGAACATCCTGCCCAGCACGCTCGCTGCCCAGCGCTTCAAGCACCGCTTCGTTGATCCGAGCAATATCGCCAAACCGGATTCGTTCATCCAGGAAGGCCTCGACCGAGACTTCATTGGCCGCATTCAGGACACATGGGGCGCCGCCCGCAGACTCAAGCGCCTGGCGGGCGAGGCGCAGGCAAGGAAACCGAACCGGGTCGGGCGGCTCGAAATCAAGCCGCCCAGCCGCCGCGAGATCGAGCGGTGTCACGCCACTTTCGATGCGATCCGGATAGCCGAGCGCATGAGCAATCGGCGTTCGCATATCGG
>JAGWXN010000373.1 GCA_018969885.1 Betaproteobacteria bacterium
GGGACGCCCGCCGGCGCAAACACCGCCACCCAGGCGGAGTATTCAAAACCGGCGAGCCCGGACTCGGCTACGGTCGCGAGTTCGGGCGCATCCGCAAGCCGCGCGGGGCTGGTTACGCCGAGCGAGCGCAGCCGCCCGCTCCGAATATGCGCGAGCGACGTTCCGACGGGCTCGCACACAAACTGGATCTGCCCGGCAATCAGATCGGCCAGTGCCTGAGGCGAGCTTTTGTAATTGACCATGGCCAGGTTCACACCTGCCTGGCTTTTAAACATTTCGGCGCAGATCTTGGAGCCGCTCGTTGCCGTGCCGTAGAACAACTGCCCGGGGCGTGCGCGCGCATGGGCGATGAATTCGGTGAGCGTCTGCGCAGGCACCGAAGGATGAATCACCAGAATGTTGAAGGCGTTCTTGAAGGCCATGGACACCGGCGAAAAATCAGCCACCGGGTCAAAAGGCAGTTTGGCGCGCAGGCTGTAGTTGGCGGCCAGCGTGGTGCTCGAACCCAGCACCAGCGTATAGCCATCGGGCGCCGACTTCGCCGCCGCATCCACACCGATGATGCCTTCAGCGCCGGGACGGTTCTCCACCACCACGGGCTGCCCAAGACGTTCCGAGAGCTTCTCAGCCAGCACCCGCGCATTGAGGTCAGAGGCGCCGCCCGCACCCAGCGGGACGATCAGCTTTAACGGGCGTGTCGGATAGCCCTGGGCATTCGCCGGAGCAGCCACCGCTGCGGCAAGCACCAGTATCGACCCCCCGATCAGCCGCATCAGACTCGAAGATTTTGGTCGCATCGAACCCTCCCGTGGTGTGCGCCAACCGCACGATAATGTCACTGCCACGCTACGCCGTGTGGCGGCGGCTCGCTCTGATTCGGGTCTGATGGTGGAATGCGGGCTTCGGTCCTCCGAGTCACGGGTGTCCGGGCGGCGCGACCTCAGCAAGCAAAAACGCGTCTGCCTGGCCCCTACTTCCCGATACAGAACCGCGAGAAAATTTCGCCCAACAGCGCATCGGCCGTCATTTCGCCGGTGATCTCACCAAGCGCCTGCTGCGCGAGCCGCAACTCTTCTGCCAGCAACTCGAGCGCGGCGTTGCCTTGCGCGAGGCAGGCCTGCGCGGCCGCCAGCGCCGCATCGCCCCGGCCTAAGGCCTGCAGGTGCCGCTCACGGGCGATGAAAGTGGATTCGGCGCCTGGCTCTCCCCCGGCAAGCACGAGAAGCCGCGCGCGCAAGCGGTCAACCCCCTCGCCGGTGGTGGCCGACAGCCATAGCGTATCGGGTGTGTCATCGGGTACGCCCTCGGTGAGCAGATCGCTCTTGTTGCAAACCATGAGCCGCGGCACGCCTGGGCTAAGCTTGGCCGCAAGCGCATTTGAGACGCTCGACTGCGCCAAGCTTCCTCGGTCCGGCGCCCCGCCCGGGTTCAACGCCTCCCGAGCATCGACCAGATGGAGCACGCAGTCGGCCTCACTCACCGCATCCCAGGTCCGCGCGATTCCCAGCCGCTCCACCGGATCCTCGGTCTCGCGAAGCCCGGCGGTATCCACCACCCGGACCGCCACACCCTCGATCTGAATCGCCTGCGCGATCCGGTCTCGTGTGGTGCCCGCAATCGGCGTAACGATGGCAAGCTCTGCTCCCGCGAGCGCATTGAGTAGCGAACTCTTTCCAACATTGGGCTCGCCCACCAGCACCACGGTGAGCCCGTCCCGAAGAAGCGCACCCTGCCGCGCCGACGCGAGCACGCCGGCCAGGGTTAACCGGCACCGCTCCAGTCGCCCCGCCGCATCGGCGGACTCGAGAAAATCGAGCTCCTCTTCAGGAAAGTCGAGCGTTGCCTCAACCAGCATGCGCAGTTCGGTGAGTTCCGCCAACAAGGTTTCGATTCGCCGCGAGAACTCTCCCGACAGCGAACGCGCAGCCGATCTCGCTGCCCGCTCGGTGCTCGCATCGATCAGATCGGCAACCGCCTCGGCCTGCGCGAGATCGAGCTTGTCGTTTTCAAAGGCACGTTCGGTGAATTCGCCTGGCGCGGCCAGTCGAACCCCCCACAGCGCGCCCGCTTCGAGAACGCGCCGAAGGAGTAGCTGCATCACCACTGGTCCGCCGTGGCCCTGCAGCTCAAGCACGTCTTCGCCGGTGTAGGAATGAGGCGCCGGAAAATAGATGGCAAGACCGTGGTCGATCGGCTCACCCGCCTGATCCCTGAACGGCGTGTAAGTGGCCACACGCGGCGGGAGCTCTCGCCCGGTGAGCGCGCGGGCGAGCCCGCCAATGCCTGCGCCCGACACCCTCACTACGCCGATTGCCCCGCGCCCGCTCGCGGTCGCGATGGCAGCAATCGGGCGCGCGTCCATCATTTGCGCCCCCGGTCGGTGTGCCCCGGTGGCCTCAACCGGCCTTCTTCGCGCCTTCGATGCTGCGGGTAATCAGCCACTGCTGAATGATCGAGTAGATGTTGTTCACGAGCCAGTAAAGCACTAGTCCCGACGGGAAGAAAAAGAACATCACCGAAAAGATCAGCGGCATGAACATCATCAGCTTAGCCTGCACCGGATCGGGCGGCGTGGGATTGAGCTTGGTCTGGATGAACATCGTGACCGCCATCAGGATAGGCAGCAGGCCAACCGGCATGTCCAAACCGGGAATGGTGCCAAACAGCGTATCGGGCGCGGCCAGGTCCTGGATCCAGCCAATCCAAGGCGCATCACGCATCTCCACCGACGACAGCAACACCCAGTAGAGCGCGATAAATACGGGGATCTGCACCACAATCGGCAGACAGCCACCCAGCGGATTGATTTTTTCGGTTTTGTAGAGCTCCATCATCGCCTGGTTCAGCCGCACGCGATCATCGCCATAGCGCTCACGAAGCGCCATCAACCGGGGCGTAACCGCCTTCATACGCGCCATCGAACGGTAGCTCGCGGCCTGAAGCGGATAGAAGATGGTCTTGATCACGATCGTGAGGAGCACAATCGCCCAGCCCCAGTTGCCGATCAACCCGTGGAGCTTCTCAAGCAGCCAGAAAATAGGCTTGGCAATGACTGTGAGAAAGCCGTAGTCCACCGCCAGCTCCAGGCCAGGCGCAATGTCTTCCAGCATCCGCTGATCCTGCGGGCCCGCGAGAAGCCGCGATGACACGGTGGTGGAGGCACCGGGTGCAATCTCACCCAAACCCATCTTCGCGCCCACCGAATAAAGCTTGGTATCGACCTTGCGGGTGTAGTACTCACGAGCCAGCTTGTCTGCCGGGATCCAGGCCGATACAAAGTAGTGCTGGATGATGCCAAGCCAGCCGTCGCTCGCACTGGTCGGATGCTTTGTCTTGCC
>JAGWXN010000374.1 GCA_018969885.1 Betaproteobacteria bacterium
CCCCCTGAATCCATCTCCATGCAGTTACAACAGGGCCCATTCAAGTCGCTGCATGGCACATGGCGATTTACCCGGATCCGTGATGACGCATGTCGGGTGGAATTGTCGCTTGAATACCAGTTTGGCGCCGGGTTGTTGGGACGGGCGCTTGCCCCGGTGTTTGATCATATCGCAGCCACCATGGTGGACGCTTTTGTGGACCGCGCAGACCAGCTATACGGCGAGGGCAACAGTTGAGCGCGGAGTTCGTCCAGCCACGGGCAAGCATCGCGGTCGAGATCTGCTGGGTCGCAGATTGCGCGCCCGGGGTCCCTCAGGTACGTCGCGAGCGCGTGAAGCTTCCAGCGGACGCCACGGTGGCTGATGCGCTATCGGCAGCGAATCGGCCTGAGTTGGGCATCGGACTGGCAAACGGTTCGCTATTGGCCGCGATATTCGGAGAGGCGGTGACCCTCCAGTCCCCGCTTCATGAGGGTGACCGGATCGAGCTTCTGGCGCCGCTTGTTGCCGACCCTAAACACTCTCGCGCCAGGCGCGCCGAGGTGCAACGACAGCGTCGCGGCGACGTCCGCTGGCAGCGCCGGTGACTGTAGATCGACGCACCCTGGGCAGGATATGAATCCAGGCGTCGCGCCCCCGTCGGTATAATTGCCTTTTGCCAGGTGAGGCTTCCATGCGACTAGCCAAGAAGGCACTGACGTTTGATGACGTCCTGCTGGTTCCGGCTTACTCCGACATCCTGCCGCGCGATACGTCGCTTCGCACGCGCTTCAGTCGCGACATCACGCTCAACATCCCGCTGGTGTCCGCCGCGATGGACACGGTTACCGAGTCCAGACTGGCGATCGCCATCGCCCAGGAAGGCGGCATCGGGGTCGTGCACAAGAACCTGTCGCCCGCCCGGCAGGCGGAGGAGGTCGCGCGGGTCAAGCGTTATGAAACCGGCGTTCTGTCCGACCCCATCACCATCGACCCGGACATGAAGGTGCTCGATGTCATCAAGCTTACTCAGCAGCATCGTATTTCGGGGCTTCCGGTGGTGCGCGGGGGGCAGGTGGTGGGCATCGTCACCAACCGCGACCTGCGGTTTGAAACGCGCCTAGACGAGCCGGTTCGAAACATCATGACCCCGCGTGAGCGTCTGGTCACGGTGGCGGAGGGCGCCTCGCTCGACCATGCGCAGCGTCTCATGCACGAGCACCGACTCGAGCGTGTGCTGGTGGTTGGCAGCAATTTTGAGCTGAAAGGCCTCATCACCGTCAAAGACATCCTGAAGGCAACCGAGCACCCCAACGCCAGTAAAGATGCGCAGGGCAAGCTTCGCGTGGCAGCGGCCGTCGGCGTGGGGGGCGATGTCGAAGAGCGTGTCGCGCTGCTGGTGCGTGCAGGGGTCGACGCCATCGTGGTGGATACCGCGCACGGGCATACACGAGGCGTGCTCGATCGCGTCTCCGCCATTAAACGCGCGCACCCGTCATTACAGGTTATTGGCGGCAACATCGCAACCGGCGATGCTGCGAGGGCGCTGCTTGACGCAGGCGCCGATGGGGTCAAGGTTGGCATCGGCCCAGGGTCTATCTGCACGACGCGGATCGTAGCCGGGGTGGGCGTACCGCAGATCAGCGCGATCAGCGATGTCGCCGCAGCGCTTGAGGGAACAGGCGTACCACTCATTGCTGACGGCGGGGTCCGCTACTCGGGCGATGTGGCAAAGGCGATCGCCGCGGGCGCCTGGACGGTCATGATGGGTTCGGTCTTCGCCGGCACCGAAGAGGCTCCCGGCGAAGTCATCCTCTACCAGGGGCGCTCCTACAAAAGCTACCGCGGGATGGGCTCTCTCGGCGCCATGGCGGAAGGCGCAGCCGACCGATATTTTCAGGACCCAGCATCGAACGCGGACAAACTGGTACCCGAAGGGATAGAAGGGCGAGTTCCCTACAAGGGATCCGTCGGCACAATCCTCTATCAGATGTGCGGCGGCTTGCGTGCCAGCATGGGCTACTGCGGGTGCGCCACCATTGAGCAGATGCGTGAGCGTCCGCAGTTTGTCGAAATCAGTTCCGCCGGCATGCGCGAGTCTCATGTGCACGACGTGCAGATCACCAAAGAAGCGCCCAATTACCAGGCTGAGTAGTCATGCATGACCGGATTCTTATCCTCGACTTCGGGTCGCAGGTAACGCAGCTCATTGCGCGTCGCGTGCGTGAGGCGCACGTGTATTGCGAAATTCATCCCTGTGATGTCTCGGATGAGTTCGTTCGAAGCTTTGCACCGCGAGGCATCATCCTCTCGGGCAGTCACATGTCTGCGCACCACGAGTCCACCGACCGCGCACCGCAGGCAGTATTTGAGCTTGGTGTTCCCGTACTGGGCATTTGCTATGGCATGCAGACCATGGCGCAGCAGCTTGGCGGAAAGGTGGAAAGCGGCCAGACCCGGGAGTTTGGATACGCCGAGGTTCGTGCTCGCGGCCACACGCGTTTGCTTGACGGCATTCAGGACTTCGCAACCTCTGAGGGGCACGGCATTCTGAAGGTCTGGATGAGTCACGGTGATAAGGTCACCGAGATGCCGCCTGGGTTCAAGCTCATGGCCTCCACACCGAGCTGCCCGATTGCTGGAATGGCTGATGAAGCGCGCGGGCTGTATGCCGTTCAGTTTCACCCGGAAGTCACTCATACCCTCCAGGGCGCCGCGATTCTGCAACGGTTCGTCATCGACCTTTGTCGGGCGCGACCCGACTGGGTGATGGGCGACTATATCGGCGAGGCTGTCGGGCGTATTCGTACCGCGGTAGGCGACGAGGAGGTGATTCTCGGTCTGTCGGGCGGGGTCGATTCGAGCGTTGCTGCCGCACTCATCCATCGTGCGATCGGCGATCAGCTTACCTGCGTGTTTGTCGACAACGGGTTGCTGCGGCTTGGCGAAGGCGAACAGGTGATGAGCACCTTTGCGCAGCACATGGGCCTACGGATCGTTCATGTCGATGCATCGAAGCGATTCATGGGGGAATTGTCGGGCGTGACCGACCCCGAGGCAAAGCGCCGAATCATCGGGCGTGAGTTCGTTGAGGTGTTCCAGGCGGAGGCGGCCAAGCTTCCCCGCGCGCGCTGGCTCGCGCAGGGAACCATTTATCCTGACGTGATCGAGTCTGCGGGTGCCAAGACGAAAAAGGCCACCACGATCAAGTCACATCACAACGTCGGCGGACTTCCGGACACCCTTCACCTGGAGCTCCTCGAACCCCTTCGCGAGCTGTTCAAGGATGAAGTTCGTGAACTGGGTGTGGCGCTGGGTCTGCCCAGGGAGATGGTCTATCGTCATCCATTCCCAGG
>JAGWXN010000375.1 GCA_018969885.1 Betaproteobacteria bacterium
ACTCATTCCGCAACAGTTTGGCCATTTCTTTTGCCGGCTACCCGATCTCGACGCGCGGCGCCATATGCTCGAAAACCTGATCGGCGAAGAAGTGCCCGATCAGCCCGGTAAGCGTCACCCCGATCTGCTGCTCCGGTTCGCGCAGGCTTGCGGCGTATCGCCACGCCGCGTGCGCGAGGCCGATGATCGCGGCGATATTCTCCCGGGTACGCGCGCGATGCGCAGCTGGATTTACGAGCTGGTGGCCTTTCGCGAACTCGCAGAGGCTGCGGCCGGCATCATGGTGGCGCTGGAGGGGCAGACCCCAACGCTCTACCCGCGCTATGTGGAAGCTTGCAGGGCGATGGGTATGAGTGATGACGACCTTGAGTTCTTCCATGTACACATTGACAACGATACGCATCACGAAGGGGAAGGTCTAGCGATCACTTACCGATACGCCCACACACCTGCGCTGCAGCGGAAGGCGGTGGCGGCGGTTGCGGCGTCAGCCCGCCAGCGGCTTGCCATGCTTGATGGCATCTGGGGAGCGATCGAATCCGGTGACTGGAAACCGCGGCGGGCCGCCTGAGCCATGGGAACGTCTGGGGCGCGAAGCGCAGCCGGTAAGGTAGCACTCGTCACTGGCGCAGCGGGCGGTATCGGTTCGGCGGTCGTGGCCCGGCTGCATGCGGCGGGCGCGAGCATCGCTGCGCTGGATGTTCCCGGGCGCCTCTCGCCTCGTTCAGGGCGGCGAATGTTGCGTCTGGCAGGCGATGCAACGCTGGAGGCGGATGTGTCGGATGCGGTGTCGCGAACGGTCGAGCACTTTGGACGTCTCGATTGGCTGGTCCACACCGTGGGACGCGTGGGATCAGGCGGCATCGAGGCATGTTCGCTGGCCGAGTGGCGGAGCCAGCTCGCGGTCAATCTTGACTCGGCGTTTCTGTTTTGTCGTGAAGCCGCACCGTATCTGGCGGCGGCTCGCGGTGCGGTAGTGCTGTTCTCATCGACCAACGGTCGCACCGGTGGTAGCGCGGTATCGGGGGCCGCCTATGCGGTGGCGAAGGCTGGCATCATCAATCTTGCCCGATTCCTCGCGCGTGACTGGGCAAGCGCAGGCGTTCGGGTTAACTGCATCGCGCCCGGACCGGTGGATACCGTCATGCTCGATCGGCTGGGTGCGGCGGGACGCGCCCGGCTCCTGAAAACCATTCCGCTCGGGCGATTCAGCAGTGCCGAGCAGGTGGCGGCCCAGGTGGCGTTCCTGTTGTCGGATGACTGTGCAGCGGTGAGCGGCGAAGTGTTCAA
This sequence comes from Betaproteobacteria bacterium, assembly GCA_018969885.1. Next base: position 1,291 of record JAGWXN010000375.1, read on the forward strand.
CACCAGCGGAGCGCTGGTTCTCGACTGACCGATGATCAGTCGGGTACACCGGCTTTTCTGAGGCCTTCGGCGTGATGCCGCACATGTTCGGGATCTCGGTAGCTGCGTGCCATGCGCTGCGACTGTTCGCTCACCGTGAGTCCCGGGCTCAGGGCCATCATTTCAGCTACCTCACGGCGCGCGTCGTCGAGCTTGCCCATTTGTGCGAGCGAGGCGATATACCAGCGTCTGCAGAGAATGTTGGACGGGGCTCGGCGAACGCACTGGCCGGCGTAATCGGCCGCCTCGGCGTATTTGCCCTGAAGATAGAGCGAGCTTCCCAGCGGCGAGGCAAGGTTGCCAGGCGTGGTGACCGGGTCGAGTTGCAGCACACGTTTCATCATCGATACCGACCGGTCGAACTCGCCGGCGCGGCCGAAAACGGTGGCGGCAAGTCTGAGTAGGTCGGTGTCGGCCGTGGTGTTCGAGACCACGGACTCGATCTGCGCGACGGCCGTACCGTGCTGGCCAACCAGCGTGAGGCTTTCTGCATAGGTGGCGCGGGCGATGGGATCGGACGGTGCGATCGAGACCGCTTTGCCCGCAATATCAAGCATGGCCTGAGTGGTGGCGGGCGAGTTGAATTCCGCGCTCCAGCGGTTGATGAAAAATTGGTTAATCACGCCGTACAGCAGGGTGTAGGCCGGTACGAAGCGAGGGTCGAGCGCAATGGCTCGCTCGAGCATCCGTCGAGCTTCGATCATGTCATCCCGATTGCTGGTGCCGCGAAGCTGTCGCGCCCGCAACGTGAGGTCGAGGGCATCCAGTGTTTCGGGGTTGGCAGCGAGCGCGCGCTGGCCCTCTCTGCGGCGGAGCTGGGTGGCAACGGTGCCAACGATGCGATCGGCAAGCTCATCCTGGACCACGAACACGTCGGCCATCTGGCGATCAAAGCGCTCGGCCCACACCGTGTTGCCGCTTGCGGTGTCAACCAACTGCGCGTTGAGGCGCAGACGGTCACCCTGTTTTTGAATACTGCCCTCAAGCAGGTAGCGAACGCCCAGCTCCTGACCAACCGTCTGCGCATTGACGGCCTTGCCCTTGTAAGTGAACGCCGTGTTGCGAGCAATGACCGTGAAGCCCGCGATCCGGGCGAGCGAGTTGATCACGTCCTCCGTGACGCCGTCACTGAAATACGATTGCGCCGGATCGCCTGATTGATTGGTAAAGGGCAGCACGAGCAGCATGTTCCGTTCGCTCGATGGTGCGCGGGGCAGGCGAGGCGACAGGATTTGCCCGGCCGCAGCGGCGGCTTGTTGCGCAGGAGTGAGCTCGGTATCGGTCCCCGCTGGGAGTTCAGGCGGGGTGGCCCAGGGGCGCCAGAACGCCAGTACGCCTGCCATCGCCACCAGTGCGAGACCGATCAGCGCAGGGCTCACCCGCAAGCCACGGCGTCTCGGAGCGGTATTGGGAGCGGGACGTCGCGACGTGGTGGGCCGCCCGGCGGCATCAGCCGCAGTGTGTACCCGGTAGGCATGGATGGGATAGGGGATGTTCTTGACGCTTATTTCGCCAAGATCTTCGATGGGATGCTGCAGTCGGTCGCGTACGTGGTCGTAAACCGTGCCCGAGATGGTGATGCCACCCGGCGCTGCGGCGGCCTCGAGCCGTGCGGCAACATTCACCCCACCCCCTTTGAGATCGTCGCCTTCCACCACCACGTCGCCGACGTTGATACCGATGCGAAAGACGATCCGTTCGTCGGGAGGCTCGACGGCCGCGCGCTCGGCCATGCGACGCTGAATGACCACTGCGCACTCCACCGCATCGATCGCGCTGTCGAACGAGGCGAGAAATCCGTCGCCGGTGGTCTTGAAGATTCGGCCGGTTCGCTCTGAAATGGCGGGATGGATGAGGGCGCTGAGGCAGGCCCTGAGGCGAGACAGGGTGTCCGATTCGTTGGCGGCGACCAGGCGGGAATAACCGACTACGTCGGCAACCATGATTGCCGCAAGTTTTCGGGTGTCGCGCGCTTCCTCCATCATCACTCGCCTGTCGTAGG
>JAGWXN010000024.1 GCA_018969885.1 Betaproteobacteria bacterium
CGGGTGCCCGCGAGTTTCTCGACCAACTGCGTGAGCGTTATCAGGTGTTCATCCTGTCGGACACTTTTTATGAATTCGCGAGCCCGCTGATGCGCCAGCTTGGCTGGCCATCGCTCCTTTGCCATCGCCTGCAGATCGACGCCGAGGGCTTTGTCCGCGGCTGGCGGCTTCGCATGCCCGATCAAAAGCGGGCGGCCGTCAATGCGCTGAAAGCGCTTAATTTTCAGGTGATGGCAGCCGGTGACTCCTATAACGACACCGCGATGCTGGGCGCGGCCGATGCCGGCTTTTTCTTCCATCCTCCCGCAGCCATCGTTGCCCAGTTTCCGCAGTTCCCGGTCACTGAGTCCTACGATGAACTGCGGGCGTTGATCGACGCCGCCGCCACCCGACTTGCGAGCTGAACTCCGCGCGGCCATCACGGTTGGCGCCGGCATCATCGTCGCGCTGAACTTCGGCAAACTGCCCCCTGCGCTCGCGGAACTGCGCGCCGAATTCGGGTTCACGCTGGTCGAGGTGAGCTGGCTCACCTCGCTTCTGATGTTTGCCGGAGCGTGCTTCGGCATCGCTGGCGGGTCGATTGCGGATCGATTCGGCCATCGTCGAACCATGCTGAGCGGCCTCACGCTGGTGGGCGTGGCGGGGCTGGTGGGGGCGGTTGCCCACCGGGCCGAGCTGATGTTCGCAAGCCGGGTGATTGAGAGCGTGGGGATGCTGCTTGCCGTGCTGCCCGGACCAGCGATGCTGAGCCGCTGCGTGCCGCCCGAACGTCTGCGCGGCTGGCTGGGGGGCTGGAGCGCCTACATGCCGCTGGGCATGAGCCTCATGCTGATTGCAACCCCCTGGCTGATCAGCGCAGTGGGCTGGCGAAGCGCCTGGGTTGCCACCTCGGTCTGCGCGCTTGGCTGGGCGTTTCTGATCGCGCGTGCACACCCGCGATCCGAGCAGGAGGCGACGCAGTCTGCGCAGCCCAGGGCGTCGCTCGCGCGGCTGATGGCGCTCACGCTTGCCTCGCCAGGTCCGTGGCTGCTGGCCGTGGGTTTTCTGTTTTACGCTGCCCAGTTTCTGGGGGCGTTCAGCTTTCTGCCCACGGTCTATCGCGAGGCGGGAATTGACCCGCGCGCGGGGGGCGCCCTCACTGCCGTAGCGGTTCTCGGCAATGCCCTGGGCAACCTCGCATCAGGGCACCTGCTGCAGCGCGGCGTTCAACGATCCACGCTGCTGATCACCGCAGCGTGCGTGATCGCCACGATGTCCTGGGTGGTCTACGGCAGCGCCTTTCCCTTCGGACTGCGTTATGCGGCAGCCCTCATGCTGTCGATCGTGAGCGGCCTGGTCCCCGGCGTGTTGTTTGCCACCGTACCGTCGTATGCGCCCGATCCGCGAGCCGTCTCGACAACAGTGGGCTGGATGCAGCAAGGCTCGGGCATCGGGCAGGCGCTGTCGCTGCCCCTGATCGCACTGCTCGCGCAGTGGCATGGCGACTGGTCGCTCACCTGGGTGGCTATCAGCGCCTGCGCGGGGGTCGTGGCTTGTGTAGGCCTCGCCATGCGCCGGTATGACGCGCGGCGTACGGGTTAAGCCTCACCGATCGAGCAACGCGCGAGCGCGGGCTATCGCCTCGGGGGTTTGCGCTCCTGCCCCGGTTGCCGCGTGGGCGGACGGCCCGGCCACCGGGCGGTTGAGCCGGTTGCGGCGCTGTATCAGCCACCACAGAAGGCCGCCGCCCGCCAGCATCGCGAACGGACCGAACCACAGTAGCCAGGTGTTGCTCTGCAGCGGCGGTCGATAGAGCACAAAGTCGCCGTAGCGCGCCACCATGTAGTCAAGGATCTGACTGTCACTTTGCCCTTGTGCGAGCAAGGTTTCGATCTGCCGCTTGAGATCGACCGCCAGATCGGCGTTGGAGTCGGCAAGCGTCTGGTTCTGACAGACGAGGCAGCGCAATTCCTCGGACAGGCGCTTGAGACGCTCGGAGGAAGCGGGAGCCGGCGCCGGTGCGCCCGGCGCGGGGAGGGAGGGAGAAGCCGACATGGTCCGGACCGACGGTTAAGCCTTGACGCGCGAGTCTCGCACAGTCAGGTGATGTCCGGGGCGTCGCGGCCGGTTGACGGCCAGTTCACACGCTCATCGAATCCGGTCTTGGCACGCAGACTGCGAAGCGTCTCACTGTGCTCGGGTTGCACGCTTGTGTCGAGCAGCTCGATCAGCCTGGCAGTGTCGGTCCCCAGGCGCTCGCTCGCGTGCGTGGCGCGCAGCAGCTCCTCCACCTCGGTGTTGTCCAGATCGTAACCGCGCTGCTCGATGATCCAGGAGCGGTACATCGCAATTTCTAAGAGCAGGAGATCAGACACGTGGGGAGGTCAGAGAAATTTGGAGAAGGTGGGCAGCAGACAAAACATTTTCGAGAGTTTCTCTATTGGTCAAAAAATACTCGAGACGTCATTCGTTCAAGAATACTCTACCCCTTACGCTATCAGTCAAATAGTTCGATTAACGTCATGCGAAAATAACAATTGTCAGCCGCAAAACCGCTTCCTGATCAGTCGGAGTCATCGCGTGACCCCGACGACCCGCTCGTTTTTCTCAAAGGCGTCGGCCGAGCCCTGGTTGAGGAGCGTCGCCGATGCGGGCTTTCGCAGCAACAGGTTGCTGAACGAATCGGAATCGAGCCAGAAACCGTCAGCCGAATTGAAACGGGGGTGATTTCCCCCACGCTCATCCGGCTACGGCAGTTTGCGAAGGTCTACGGCTGTTCTTTACATGGGTTGCTCGGCCGTACATCGGACACCCTGCCCGACCTTGCACAGCGTATCGCAGTGGAACTGGATCCCCTTCCGCCTACCGATCAGCGGCATGTTGCCGAGCAGGCAATGGCCACCGCAAGATACCTGCAGGCACTGCGCAGGGACGGAAGCTGAGGGTTTGGGGAGGCAGGCGAGGCTTATTGACCGCCAAGCCGCCTGAGCCAGGGCATGAGTTCGTCGCGGATGATCTCGGGCGTGAACGGCCCCACGTGCTTGTAGCGGATGATGCCGTCGCGATCGATCAGGAAGGTCTCGGGCGCACCGTAGACGCCCCAATCGATGGCAGCACGGCCGTCGAAATCGCTGATCACCACCGCGTAGGGATTGCCGTGGCGTTTGAGCCAGGCCATTGAATCGGGTCCTTTGTCCTTCCAGGCAAAACCCACAATCGGCACGACTTTGTCTCGAGCCAGATCGTTAAGCAGCGGATGCTCGACCTGGCAGGCCGCACACCATGAGGCCCAGACATTCAGGAGCCATACCTTGCCCTTCATTTCCGCGGGCGCCCAGCTGATCTCGGCGCCGAGCACGGGCAGGGAAAAAGCGGGCGCGGGCTTGCCGATGAGGGGCGATGGGACGAGCCGAGGGTCGCGATCGAGGCCCTTCAAAAGAAACCATCCGATCAGCGCGAAGATGGCAACCGGAATCAACAGGCGCAGGGTCTTCATGTCGGGCGATTGGCGAGGCGTGGCGGTCCTGAGAGCAGGGGGTTAGCGCGCGGCGAGATCGCCTGCGACCGGCCCCGCGGTACCCATCGACGATTCAGCGGCCCGCGTGATGCGCGCGGCGTCTTCGGCCGCGAGCCTGCGTCGGTAGCGCCGGTCGGCGATCGCCACGAATCCGCCTAGTGCCATCAGCACACAGCCAAGCCAGATCCAGTTGACGAAAGGCTTCACATGAACCCGGATGGCCCAGTCGTTACCGCTCAAGGGCTCGCCCATCGAGATGTAGACATCGCGCCAGAGGCTGCGGTCGATCGCCGCTTCGGTCATGGGCATGCGCTGTGCGCGATAGACGCGCTTTTCGGGCAGCATCACAGCACGTGCGGGGGCCGAGGCCGCGTCCGAGGCGCGACGAAGCTCGAAGCGCCCGCGCATGGCGTCGTAGTTCGGGCCGGTCACGGTTCGCAGATCCTTGAAATCGACCCGCCAGCCGCCCACCTCGACCGACTGGCCGGGCGCGAGTTTCAACTCCCGCTCGCTTTCGCTGCTCTTGACCAGGGTGACGCCCATCACGAACACCGCAACGCCCAGGTGGGCAAGCTGCATGCCCCAGACCGAGGCAGGGTGCAGTCGTGCGCGTGACAGCCGAAGCTGGCCGTTTGAGTCACGCAGCATCTCGAGCGCCGCAATCAACACGCCCGCCGCAATCCACAGCCCGAAGGCGAGGCCACTTGCTGCAATCGGGCGAAAGCCCGCGTCGGTGGTGAGCGGTTGCAGCAGTGCCGCAGCGATGGCGACCGCGAGGGCCCAGCGCAGGCGCCGGGCGATGTCGGGCAGTGGCGCCTGTTTCCAGCGCGCAAGCGGTCCGATCACCATCAGAAACATGGCAGGCGCCATGAGCGGATAGAAGACGGCTTCGAAATAAGGGGGGCCAACCGAGATTTTTCCCATGCCCAGGGTGTCAAGTGCGAGGGGGTAGAGCGTGCCAAGCAGCACCGCGGCCATGGCCACAATCAGCACCACGTTGTTGGCAAGCAGCATTGACTCGCGTGAAACCAGCGCAAAGCCACTGCCTGAACCGAGCGCGGGCGCGCGCCAGGCATAAAGGAGGAGCGACCCACCGATCACCAGCGCAAGGAACACCAGGATGAAGACGCCGCGGGTGGGGTCGGTGGCAAACGCATGCACCGAGGTCAGCACCCCTGAGCGGACCAGGAAAGTGCCGAGCAGACTGAGGCTGAACCCCAGGATGGCCAGCAGAACGGTCCAGCTGCGGAAGGCGCCCCGCTTCTCGGTGACCGCGAGGGAATGAATCAGTGCAGTGGCGACCAGCCAGGGCATGAACGAGGCGTTTTCAACCGGATCCCAGAACCACCAGCCTCCCCAGCCGAGTTCGTAGTAGGCCCAGAACGAACCGAGCGCGATACCCAAGGTGAGGAAAGCCCACGCCACCGTGGTCCAGGGCCGGGCCCAGCGCGCCCAGGCCGCATCGAAGCGCCCACCGATCAGGCCGGCGACCGCGAAGGCGAACGCGACCGACAGCCCGACATAGCCCATGTAAAGGAGGGGCGGGTGAAACACCATGCCCGGGTCCTGAAGCAGCGGATTCAGGTCGCGGCCGTCTGCGGGCGGCGGGATCATCCGTTCGAACGGATTGGAGGTGAACAGCAGAAACAGGAGAAATCCGGTGGTGATCGCGCCCATCACCGACAGGATCCTGACCCGAAGCACGGCCGGTAGGGATGCAGAAAATGCCGCGACCGCTGCCGTCCAGCCAGCAAGCATCAGCACCCAGAGCAGCATGGAGCCTTCATGAGAGCCCCAGGTGGCGGCGACCCGGTAGGCCACTGGAAGCGAGAGGTTCGAATGCGTGGCCACCAGCGAGACAGTGAAGTCGTTGCCGAGAAAGAGCATGCCCAGACAGATGAAAGCAAGCAGCACAAGGCCAAACAGCACCATCGCGATCGGCCGGGCGGTGTCGGTGAAAGCACGCGCCGTGGGGCCAGCCGGCAGGAAGCTGCCTGTCATGGGCAGGATGGCCAGTACCAGCGAGAGCGCGAGCGCGAGCGTGAGCGCGAAATGTCCGACTTCAGCAATCATGGTTGAGTGGGCTTCTGCTTGAACTGTTCGGGTGCGCCCACCGGATGCCCAGCCCGCTTCAGGGCCTCCGCGGCTTCGGGTGGCATGTAGTTTTCGTCATGCTTGGCCAGCACCTCGCGCGCGAGGAAACTGCCGTCGGACTGGATGAGTCCCTGGGCGACCACGCCTCGCCCTTCCTTGAAAAGGTCGGGAAGAATGCCGGTATAGCTCACGACGATTGTCTGAACATTGTCGGTCACCGTGAAGCGCACCGTGGTGCCGTCGCGCTGGACGCTGCCCTCACCCACCAGTCCGCCGATCCGGAACACGCGGCCGCTGGGCGCTTTCCCCTGCGCCACTTCGCTTGGCGTGAAGAAGAACACCAGGTTGCTGCGAAAAGCATTGAGCACCAGCGCGGTGGCAACCGACAGCGCGAGCAGCCCGGCGAGAATCCAGGCGAGGCGGCGATGACGGGGCTTCATGGCTGCGTGGCGTCGGCGCGCATGGCGCGTGCCCGGTCGGAGGCGCTTCGCCGCGACCGGCGGAGGACCATGATTTCAATGACCAGTGCGAGCGCCAGCATGCCGTAGGAGCTCCAGATGAAGAAGCCGTGTCCGCCCATGGATAGCCACTCGCTCATGACCGACGCTCGGCGTGTGCAGTGCCCGGTTGCCCCGATACGGACTGATCGATGATTTGGCCGACCCAGTCGCTCAGGGCCTCGCGCTCGAGGATGATGGTGCGTACCCGGTGAAAGGCGGTGGCGATGGCGTAGGCCCAGGCAGAGAAGGTCATGAGCAACATGGCGGTGAGCATGGTTTGCGCCATTTTGGGTGCTGCGCTCATTGAAATGGTGGCACCCTGATGGAGCGTGTTCCACCAGCGCACCGAAAAGTAGATGATCGGAACATTGACCACGCCGACCAGTGCAAGCAATGCGCAGGCGCGGTCTGCGCGGCGCGGATCATCAATGCCCGAGCGCAGCGCGATCAGGCCCAGATAAAGGAACAGCAGCACCAGGGTCGAGGTGAGCCGCGCATCCCAGACCCAGTAGGTGCCCCAGGTGGGCCGGCCCCAGAAGGCGCCGGTCCAGAGCGCAATGAATGCGAACAAGGCACCGGTCGGGGCGAGCGCCTGCGCCATCATGGCGGGCAGGCGGGCGTTGAGCGCAAGCGAAAACACCGACCAGAACGCGATCACCACGTAGATGAACATGGCCATCCAGGCGGCCGGCACATGGATGAAGATGATGCGGTAGGACTCGCCCTGCTGCGCGTCGGTGGGTGCGATGACAAACCCCACGTAGAGGCCCGCGATGGCGAGCAGCACCGCGACCCAGCCGAACAGGCCGGTCAGTTTGCCCGCCAGGGGATAGAACGAAGCGGGCGAGGCGAAGCGGAACCAGTTGATTGCTGCCATGTCATTCAAAAGCAATTCTAACCGCCAGCGCGAGGGTCGCCGGACCGACCATACTGGCCAGGATGGATCCCGCCGCAAGCAGCGATAAATGCGCCTCGGCGCCGAGGCCGGCGCTCGCCGCCTCAACCGATCCGGCGCCAAAGATCAGCACCGGAACCGCGAGCGGCAGCACCAGGAGACCGAGCAGGGTGGAACCGCCCCGGGCCCCGAGGGTGAGGGCCGCCGAAATGGCGCCCAGCCAGGTGAGTAACGGCGTGCCCAGCAGCAGGCTGGCTGCAAGGATCGCTATTCCTTCCGGATCGAGATCAAACTGCAAGCCCGCCAGGCCCGACAGCAGCACCAGCGGTGCGGCCGTGGTGAGCCAGTGCGCCAGCACCTTGCCAGCGAGCAGGGCCGAGAGCGGCGCTGGCGCGAGCAGCAATTGCTCGAGCGTGCCGTCGGCATGATCGGCTGCGAAGAGCCGTGGCAGGCTGAGCAGTGTGGCAAGGAGCGCGCTCACCCAGGCAATGCCCGGTGCGATCGCGCGCAGCAGCGTGGGGTCGGGTGCCATGGCGAGGGGAAACATCGAGCCGACCAGCAGAAAGAACACCAGCACCAGGGCGACTTCGCCTCGGTGGCGTAGCGCGATCCGCAGGTCTCGCGAGCAGGCCCAGGCGAGCGACGCGAGGGCGCTGGCGGGTTCGGTGGTGACCGGGAACGGCATCAGCGCGTGCTGTCTGTCGCGGTGCCGCTGCGCGTGCCGAGATCCAGTTCGAGAGCAACCTGATCGCATGCGATGGGCAAATGGGTGGCGATCACGGCGCAGCCGCCGCGCTTGAGGTGTTCGGTGAGCAGTCGTCCGAACAGTGTCTGACCGGCGCCATCGAGCGCGGTGGTGGGCTCATCAAGTAACCAAAGCTTGCGCGTTGCACCGGCCAGCCGCGCGAGCGACAGGCGGTGCCGCTGGCCGGCCGACAGGCGCGCGAATGACAGGCCAGTCCGCGACTGCAGACCGCATCGCTCGAGGAGTTCGTCGATCTCGGCCGATCCGTCACCGGGCTGCAGGCCACTGTCGAGTGCACGCTGAAGCGCGAGGTTGTCGTGCGCGCTGAAGGTGTCTTTCCAGCCTGCGGCATGACCCTGGTAAAGCATGACCGAATGCCATTCGGCGGAGCCCGGCTCGCGGCGTGCGCCGTTCCAGCGTATTTCACCCGCCGCAGGCCGGCCGAGCCCGGCCAGGGCGCGCAGCAGCGTGGACTTGCCCGCGCCATTGGGGCCGGTGAGCCGAAGCCAGCGGCCTGGCGGCAGCTGAAAACTGAGCGAATCAAACAGAAGACGGTAGCCTGCGCTGCATCGGAGAGCATCGACCGCCAGGCCCGACTCGGCTTGCTCGGGCGAATCCGATGCCGACCCGGCGCTCAGGGTTGCCGTGGTCACGGCTGGACAACCTGATTGATGCGCAGGCTCAAGCCTTGCTCACCGGGGCGGACGACCTTCGATTCGCCAAAGAGGTCGCCGGGCTGCCGGATGGCGTTGCCGCTTGCGCTCAGCCGAACCTCAATCACCACCTGCTCGGCACCAGAGAGACGTCGCGAGGGATCCATGGCGAGCGAATCATCGAGGCGGAAGTCAAGCGGTAGCGAGGGGTTGTCGATTCGCTGCACCGCGAACGGGACGCGCGGCCCGGTGGGGCTGCGTGCCACGACGAACAGCGTGCGAGCCGCTTTGGCGCGTTCGATGAGCGTGGGGTCGAGTTCCACGCGACCCGACAGGGCTTCAGCACCGGTTGCGGCGGCCCGGCTGGCGGCGGGGGCATCAGCGGGGGCGGGCGCGCCGTCACCCGCTGCGATCCGGGCATCGATTCGCGCCAGCACATCGCGCAGCGCGTCGCGCTGTTGCTGATCGGGGGGCATGGAATCGAGGAGCCGCCGCAGGTGGCCGCGCGCAGCCGGCAGGTTGCCGGCCTGGAACTGCGCCGCGCCCATCAGGGCGATCGCCTTCGGATCATCGGGATCGAGCCGTAGCGCCTGTTCAAGGAGCGCGATCGGCCGACCGTCGAAACGGCCGTCGCGAGTGAGCGCGAGCGACTCTGCGAATTCTGCGAGCAGCCTGGCGTTGGGTGGAACCCGACGGAGCGCCTCTTCGAAGGCCTGGTTGGCCTCGGCCGGCTGACCGCGGAACTTGCGCGCGCCCGCAAGCATCATCCAGGCCTCGCCGTCTTCGGGGTTCCCGCGGACGCGGCGTTCCAGGTCGGTGATCATCTGATCGAGTTTGCGCTCGTCGATTTCGCCGTCGGCAACCGTGATCTCGTCGGTGGCGAGCTCGGGTGCGCCGAGCGTGAAATAAACCATGAGTGCGGAGGCCGGTACCAGAATCGCGATGGCGATTGCCGCGCCTCGGGCTGCAGCGGAGCTGGTGCTCTGCTGGGCGGTGACCGAAGCCGACTGCTCGGGCAGTTCGCGCGCCATTTGCGCGACCAGTTCATCAAGGGCCGTGCGGGCTTCGTCGGCAGTCAGACGGCCCGCCGCCCGCTCACGTTCGATCTCGCGCTGCCGATCGCGGTAAACCGCCACCAGCGGATCGGCGTCGACGCTGGCCGCGGAGGAAGCCAACACGCGGCGGGTGAGCAGCGGCCAAAGAACCGGCAGCAACGCCGCGATCGTGAGGCAACCTACGAGGGTCCAGAGCAGCATTGATCGGGGTGCGCAGCGCGGTGGTCTGCAGGCAGTTGAGTCGCGCGGATTGTCTCACACGGTCATGGTCCGTCGGGCTTGCGACGCAGTCGGATCGGTCCTCCGTCGACCAGTGCATCCGGGGGGTGCATCACCAGGGTTTCGCCCGCCGAGACGCCGTCGCGCAGCCAGGCCAGCCGCGCGTTGATCCCGCCAAGGACCACGGTACGCGCCCGTGCAACCGAGCCGTCGCTCACGAAGACCTGCCAGCGGCCGCGTTGCCGGACCAGGACGCCTGCGGGCACCACCATCACGTCGGTGAGGCTCTCGACCACGATCGAGGCGTCCACTCGCCAGCCATCGCCAGGCATGAGGTCCCCGGTCGGCGGCAGATCAATCAGCACGGGGACGCGCTGCTCATCGATGCCTAGCGCCGATACGCGGGTATTGGCCACCGGTTCGACGCGACGAACGCGACCTTCAAGCGGCGGCTCGCCGCGGGTGAGCGACAGTCGGGCGAGTTGCCCTGGGCGGATTTCGGCAGCCTCGGCGCTCAGCACATCGACCACCACTTCGAGGTGATGGATATCCCCGATCTCGGCCAGCGCTGCACCGGCGGCGACCGGCTGCTCGCTGGCATGCATTAAGCGCAGGATCTGACCACCGGTCGGCGAGGCAATCCGCCAGACCTCTTCCGGCGACCCGGGCCGGGCGCCGCCCGCGCGTTGCAGGGCTGCCGTGGCGGCAATCAGTTCGAAACTGGCAACTGACTCGGCATGGTCGGCGGCAATCCGAGCCTGCTCGCGTTCACGAAGCGTGAGCTCTGCGCTCTCGCGCGCGGCATCCGAAATGAAGCCGCGTCCGGCCAGGCCCGCGGTGCGTTGCGCATCGGATCGGGCGAGCGTTTCCGCCGTGCGCGCCCGAGCGGCTTCGGCATGTGCCCGGGCCAGGGCGGCACGGGCGGCGTCTGCGCGGGCGCTGAGCGCTGCGCTGGTGCGCCGGTCGATCAGCGTGGGCTCCTGGGGCAAGAGGGTGAAAAGCGGCTCGCCTGGGGTGACGCGGTCACCAACCTTCACCACCGGGCGGAGCAGTCGGCCGCTGACCGGCGCGCTCAGCACATATCGATCCCGGACCCGCGTTCGTCCCTCGTCTTCGACCGTGCGCTCGAAGCGGGCGCGTTGGGCTGCCACGACATCAACTTCCAACGGTTGCGGACGGAGTGCTGCCCATAGCCCCCCACCCAGCAGAGCGAGAGCGAAAATTCCCAGCCCCACGGTTCGCTGGCGCATGCGCTTACTCGCGAGTCTTCAGCACGGCAATCAGATCCAGTCGTGACAGGCGCCGATGCACGGCGAAGGCGCTTGCCAGGCCGGTGAGGAGCATGACGGCAATCGCCCAGACGTACGTGCGCGGCAGGATCGTGACCGGGATGGTGAAGGTCTCTGCGCTCATCATCTCGACCAGTAGCCCGGCGAGCAGACGCCCGGCCGCGCAGCCCACCGGAATCGCGAGCAGCGTCTGAAGCGCGAGTTCACCCAGCAGGAGGCGGCTCACCTCGGGCTGCGTCATGCCCAGCACGCGCAGCGTGGCGAGTTCCCAGCGTCGCTCGGCAAGTGCGATCCGGGCGCTGTTGTAGACCACGCCCGCCGCGATGGCGGCGGCGAATACGCTCAGCACGCCGGTGAATACGAGGAGATTGCGTTCAGTGTTGGCGCGTATGTGCGCGATGAGCGCGTGCTTGTCGAACACACCGGTGACCGCGGGAAGTTTTTTGAGTGCAGCGATCAGCTCGGCCTGCTGATCGCGTGCAATCCGTAGTGCGATGAGTGAGGTCTGCGGGCCGTCACCGGTGGCCATGCGGAGCTCCCGCTCGGCAATGAATGCGCTGCGACCCATCGGCTCGTCATAGACCGCGCCCACCAGGATGTCGCGGACTCGCTGCCGCCCCTCGAGAAACTCCACCCGGACACGATCGCCTGGCTGGACGCCCAGCGTCTGAGCGAGGCGGTTACCCAGCATCAGACCAGCCACCGGGGGCGCCACCGGCTGCCCGCGCGCGTCAATCGGCTGACGCAGTCTGGGTTGATCAGCAAGCGTCTCCAGCGCAACGCGCTCGGCGCGCGTGCCGTGACCGATTCTCACCGCGACGGCGCGCCGGGTCTCGGCCTGCAGCACGCCGGGAAGCCGGGAGACTTCATACACCACCCGATCGGGCACCGCGCGCGTGATTCCCAGGTGGAGATCAGCGGGCATCGCGACGCCAAAGTGCAGGCCGATCATGTGTTCGAAAGCATCGCGCCACCAGCTGCCCGCCACCAGAATTGCAATCGCCCCCGACATGCCCAGCATGGTGAGTGTGGCGCGAACCGGGCGTCGCATCACCGAACGCGCGATCATCAGCGTGGCAGGCGCGACGCGCGAGCGTGCTGCGTCCGGGTGCGCTGCACGGTGTCGGTACGCGGGCGGGGCGGGCGGTTGCATCGCTTCCGCCGCCGACAGCTTGAGGACTTCGCGCACGGCGAGCGCGGCCGCGCCGAGGGCACCCGCGCTTGAAACCATCGCGGGCAGCACTGCAATCCAGGTCTCGATCCGATGGCTGGAATCAGGGATACGGAAGATGTTGATGAAGAGCCCCGTCATCCATGCGCCCAGCGCCTTGCCAGCGACAACCCCGACGATGTTTCCCGCGAGGGCCACCAGCGCAGCCAGGAGCAGATAGTGGCCAGCGATTCGAAGCGACGGATAGCCCAGGGCTTTGAGCGTGGCGATCCGATCGCGCTGGGTGCCCACGACCCGGCTCAACACGACATGGAGGATGAACACCGCAACCGCCAGAAAGATCGTGGGCAGCACCGTGGCAAACACCCGCTGCTCGTTGATCTCCTGGGTGAGCGCCCGATGCGAGGGCTGCTCGCTGCGGTCGAAGGCGCCGCGCGAACCGTAGCGCTCGAGCAGATGATCGAGTTCGGCCTTCAAGGCGCGTACTGAACCATCCGGCGCAAGCTTCACGGCAAGCGTATTGAAGCTTGCCCTCGCGCCGAAGGCCGCCGCAAGCCGTTCGCCGTCCATCCAGATGATCGCAAAGGTCCGGTCATCAGCCATTCCGCCTTCGCTCACGCCGATCAAAAACTCAGGGGATGCCGCGATCCCGGCGATGGTGAGGGTCTGGTCGCGCCCGTTGATCACAGCGTGCAGCGTGTCACCCGGCCTGAGCCCACGCCCGCTGGCAAAGGCCTCGCCGAGCAGAATTTGGGCGGAGCCGGGGTCGGGCCAGCGACCGGCGCGCAGCGTGAGCGCATTGACTTCCTGATGATCGGGCAGATTGATCAGTCGCGCCGACAGAAGGTCCTCCACCCCGTCCAGTGCAATGCGCGCTGCGTGGGTTTGTCCGGTCAGAATTGCTGCGACGCCAGGCAGTGCCGCGATCGATTCGCTCACTGCGATCGGCGCCTGGCGCAGCCGCACGAAGAGCTCGGCAAAGCGCGACTCTGCGTAGTAGGCGTCGCGGGCGTGGGTGAGGGACGCATGTGTCGACATGGTGGCCACGAAGGCCGCGGTGCCCGCCGCGATCACCAATGCAATCGTGATCGACTGCATCCGCAATGCGATCAGGTCGCGCCAGAGCATTCGGTCGAGCGCGCGGGCCATGTTCACCAGCTGAGTTCGGCCGGTGACAGCCGCTTGGGGTTACGCTGATCCGCGATGATCCGCCCGTCGGCCAGTCGCAGCACACGGTCGGCCATGCCCGCGATCGCTGCGTTGTGAGTGATGACCAGCGTGGTCGTACCGGTTTCGCGGTTGACGCGTTCGATCACCTCGAGCACCAGCTTGCCGGTGGGGTAGTCGAGCGCGCCCGTGGGTTCGTCGCAGAGCAGGACGTCCGGGCGCTTGGCGATGGCGCGGGCGATCGCGACCCGTTGCTGCTCGCCCCCCGATAACTGCGAGGGGAAATGATGCTGACGATGCGCAAGGCCAACCCGCTCGAGCGCGTCGGCGGCGGTGATTGAAGCCGCGACCAGATCGGTCACCAGTTCAACGTTTTCGCGGGCATCGAGGCTCGCGATCAGGTTGTAGAACTGAAACACGAAGCCCACATGCTGTCGCCGGTAAAGCGTGCGCTCGGCCTCGCTCGCGTGGGCGAGATCCAGATCGCGCCACACCAGTTCGCCGCTGCTGGGCGAGTCGAGTCCGCCTAGCAGGTTGAGGAGCGTTGATTTGCCGCTGCCCGAGGGTCCCAGCAGCACCACGAATTCGCCGGCCAACACGTCCAGGTCCACACCCCGCAGGGCGAAGACCTCAGACTCGCCGCTACGATATGTGCGAGTCAGGCCGCGAGCGCGGTAGACGCGTCGTGCGGGTGGGACACACGCGGGATCGCCGGGCGGCGGCAGGCGCGTGGCTCCCCGAGCACAGGGAAAGGGAAGGATGTCGGCCATGGCGGCCGATGCTGCGCGCCTTGAGACGAGCGCGCCTTGCGCGCGCTCACGCCGACGCGGTGCCGCTCGTCAGGCGGCCTGCGCGAGCGGCTCGCGGCGCAGACGTTCGATCAGGGTGTCCAGGAAACTCGTGCAACGCCCGAGCTGCTCGATCTCAACGCATTCATCGGGCTGATGAGCCACCGCGATTCGGCCGGGGCCGCAGATGATGGTCGGAATGCCGATGCCCTGCAGGATGCCGCCCTCGGTGCCGAAACTGACGCGCCCAACGCTGGAATGGCCGCAGAGCGGTGCGATCGCCTGGGCGAGATAGGTGTTGCCGCGCTCGTCGAGCGCCGGGGTGTCGAAGATTTCATCAAATTCGATGAAACAGCCCGGTTCGACGGCGCGCATGCCTGGCAGCAGCTCGCTTTCGCACCAGGCTTTGATCTCGGTTAACAGTTCAGCGGCGGTGGCACCAGGGAGCGCCCGGATCTCAAGCAGGAATTCACAATCTTTGGCGGTGATGTTGTGTGCCGTGCCGCCCTGTATGCGGCCCACGTGAATGCTGGTGTGCGGAAACTCAAACCCGTCGTGCCGGGCGGCCGCCCGCATGCGGTCCTGAATCTGCTGGCAGTAGACGATGATGCGCGCGGCCACCTCAACCGCTGACACCCCGCTGTCGCGCAGCGATGAATGCACCGAGTGGCCGCGTACGCGCACCCGGTAACCGGCCGCGCCCTTGTTGGCCACCACGACGCGCATCGACGTGGGTTCGCCGATGATGCAGGCTTGCGGTCGCTCTGGCGCGCTGGCCAGTTGGCGGGCGAGCTGGCGCATGCCGCCCATGTTGGTCTCTTCGTTGTAGGAGAGCGCGATATGGATCGGTGTGGCGAGACGGGCTTCGATGAAGCGGGGCACGGCCTCGACCACGCAGGCGATGAAGCCCTTCATGTCGGCCGAGCCGCGCGCATAGAGGCTGCCTTCGCGCTCGGTGAGCGAAAACGGGTCGGTTGACCAGGCCTGGCCGGCGACCGGCACCACATCGGAGTGACCCGACAGCATGAGGCCACCGCGATCAGCCGGCCCGATGGTGGCGAACAGATTGGCCTTGCCGGGCTCGGGTGCATGCTGCACGGTGGCACGGATGCCGTGGTCGGCCAGGCGGTTGGCGACCCAGTCGATCAGGGCCATGTTGCTGTTGGCGCTGACGGTATCAAAGGCGACGAGCGTACGCAGCGTGTCAATGGTGGCGGAGAGCGTCATGAGAGCTCCTGGCGGGGATGTTCCGCTGGGCAGTTTTGGGCTTTCGGAATAGTATAGGAGGCTCGTCGACGCCCCCGGAGACCCCCTGTGAACGCCCCGGATAAAAGCCCGCTCCATGCGATGACCACCCCCGACCTGTCGTCGTGGTGGATGCCTTTCACGGCCAATCGCAACTTCAAAGCCCGCCCGCGCATGCTCGCGCGTGCGAGTGGCATGCACTACTGGACCGATGACGGTCGTGAAATTCTCGACGGCACCGCTGGTCTGTGGTGCGTCAACGCCGGCCATGGTCGCGATGAGATCGCACGTGCCGTGGGCGAACAGGCGTCCATGCTGGATTTCGCGCCGTCGTTCCAGTTCGGGCATCCCATCGGCTTCGAATTCGCCACCCGGCTCACGCGCATCGCGCCCGAGGGCTTCGGCAAAGTGTTCTTCACCAACTCGGGCTCCGAGGCGGTGGACACTGCGCTCAAGATCGCGCTCGCCTATCACCGGGCACGCGGGCAGGCGCAGCGCACCCGGCTGATCGGCCGCGAGCGTGGCTATCACGGCGTGGGCTTTGGCGGCATTTCAGTGGGCGGTATCGTCAATAACCGGCGGGCGTTTTCGGGCAATCTGCTCGGCGCGGTCGACCACCTGCCCCACACCCACAGTCTTGAGCACAACGCGTGGTCGCGTGGCCAGCCCTCGTGGGGCGCGCATCTGGCCGATGAGCTCGAGCGTCTGGTCACGCTGCACGGTGCCGAGACCATCGCGGCGGTCATTGTCGAGCCGGTTGCTGGTTCCACCGGTGTGCTGGTGCCGCCCAAGGGCTATCTGGAGCGCCTGCGCGAACTCTGCACGCGCCACGGCATCCTGCTGATTTTCGATGAGGTGATCACTGGCTTTGGACGTCTCGGCGCGCCGTTTGCCACCGACTACTTCGGTGTCAGCCCCGATCTGTTCACCACCGCCAAAGGACTCACCAACGCCACCGTGCCCATGGGCGCGGTGTTCGCAAAAAACGAGATCCACGATGCCTTCATGCAGGGGCCAGAGCATCTGATCGAACTCTTCCACGGATACACCTATTCCGGCCATCCGCTCGCCTGCGCGGCCGGCATTGCCACGCTCGACATCTACGAGCGCGAGCAACTGCTCACCCGGGTGGGGACGGTGGCCGAGGCCTGGGCCGATGGAGTCCACAGCATGCGCGGCCTGCCTAATGTGATCGATACCCGCAACATCGGTCTGATCGGCGCGATCGAACTCGCGCCGCGGGCCGGCGCACCGGGTGCGCGAGCCTTCGATGCCATGGTCGCAGCCTTCGACGCGGGCCTCATGATTCGCGTCACGGGCGACATCATTGCGCTGTCGCCGCCGCTCATCATCGAACCCTCGCATATCGATCGACTGTTCACCACGCTGCGTAAGGTGCTGTCCCAGTTGGCCTAGGGGGGCGTGGCGCGATGAAGGCGGCTCGATGAGCGTGCCGGGCTGTGCGCGGAGCGGGTAGCCCGGCCGCGCGCAGCCAACCTGCGGCCCCTTTCCGCTTATTTCTTTTGGCAATCAGAAAATCTTTATAAAGTATTTTTTGTAATCAATGGCTCGCCTCAGAATTGGCATCCCCCGTTTTTGCCAGTTCTCCTGCCATGAAATCCGTTCTCGCTTTTCTCGCCTCGCTGCTGTTCGTTTCGGCCGTGTCGGCCGCACCGCCCCTCATCACCCCTGCCGAGCTGCAGCCGCTTCTTGCCGGTGGTGTGGTGCGGGTGATCGATATCCGTGACCCCAAGTCGTATGCCACCGCGCACATCCCGGGCGCGCTCAACGCGCCGTATGGTTCCTGGCGCGGACCGGCATCCAGCCCGGGTGAACTGCCCGAACTCACCAAGCTCACCGCTCAGGTGCAGCGGCTTGGGCTCACGCCTGCGACCCGGACCGTGGTGGTATCCAGCGGTGCCGACGCCACGGATTTCGGCGCAGCCGCCCGGGTGTACTGGACCCTGAAGGTGCTGGGTCTGAAGGAACTTTCGGTGCTAAACGGTGGCGTGAAGGCTTGGGCCGCTGCGGGTCTGCCGCAAGATGCCAACCCGGTGAGCGTCGCGGCGAGCAGCTTCCAGCCCACGCTCGATCGCTCGATGATTGCCACGCGAGACGAAGTCGCTCAGGCGATCGAGAAGAGCAATGCCACGCTGGTGGATGCCCGCCCGGCAGAATTCTTCAACGGCCAGACTCGCCATGCCGCCGCGCGCAGCGCCGGCACGCTCAAGGGCGCGGTCAACGTCGAACACGCGAGCTGGTTTGCACAGGGCAGTTCTACCTTTGTATCCACCGACGAAGCGCGCCGTGTCGCCGCGGCCCTCAACCTCGACCCGAAGCGCGACACGCTGTCCTTCTGCAACACCGGGCACTGGGCGGCGACCAACTGGTTTGCACTGTCGGAGGTGCTGGGCCAGCCGCAGGTCAAGCTCTACGCCGGTTCGATGGTGGACTGGACCTCAGCGCCCCAGGCCTTGCCGATGGACAACGCGCCGGGCCGTGTCGGTCAGCTGATGGTCGACTTCAAGATGTGGGCCGCCCGTACCCTCAACTGATTCCCTGCCATGACGAGTGCCCCGTCTGTCACTGTCCCGCCGGTCGCGCCCGCGCTCCGGTCGGGGCGTGCACCGCTGTCGGCTGCCATCGCGGGTGTGTTCCTCCTCCTGGGGATCTTTGTTTCGATCCGGCAGGCAGTGCTGTTCCTGGTCGGTGTGGGTCTGGGTATCGCGCTCGCGGGCTGTCGGTTCGGTTTTACGACCGGATGGCGGCAGCTGGTGGCCGACCGAGATCCTCGGGGCGTCACGGGTCAACTGGTGTTACTTGCCATCGCTGCGGCATTGGCCATGCCGCTCCTCGGGCGGTTCAGCGAGTTGCAGGCGGCGCTGGGCCCGCCCAGCGTGGCGCTGCTGGTGGGCGCCTTCGTGTTTGGTATGAGCATGCAGATCGCTGACGGCTGCGGCTCGGGTACGCTCTACAAGGCGGGAATGGGCGTGCCGCTCAACCTCGCGCTGCTGCCGCTCTTCGCGTTCGGTAGCTTCCTGGGATCGGTGCATCTTGAACACTGGCTCGCGCTTGGCGCCAGCACGCCGGTCGGGATGGTCGAGCAGTTTGGCGCTGGCCCCGCACTGGCGCTCACGCTGGCTGGGCTGGTGGCGCTGGCGGCACTTGCCCGCTGGTGGGTGGGGCCGTCCCGGCGATGGATCGAGCGCCGCTGGATCATCGGCGCGATCGCTCTTGCAGGGTTGGCGACGCTTAATCTGTTGCTCGCCGGTCAGCCATGGGGCGTGGTGTACGGTTTTGGGCTCTGGGCGGCGAAGCTTGCCCAGGCCACACCCTGGTGGGATCCCGCGGGCAGTGCGTTCTGGTCGCAGGCGGGTCATGCGGCGCGGCTGTCGCAGAGTGTGCTGCTCGACATCACGTCAATCACCAACATCGGAATTCTGGCGGGGGCGCTCTGGGTGTCGGCCCGCGATGGTGCACCGTCCCGTCCGCTTAGCGCCACACAGTGGCTGGTCGGGCTCGCCGCGGGTCTCCTCATGGGGTACAGCTCGAGGCTTGCCTTTGGCTGTAATGTCGGCGCGATGCTGAGTGGCATTTCCACTGGCAGCGTGCATGGCTGGATCTGGGTGGTGCTTGCGTTTGCCGGTACCCTGATCGGCATCCGGCTGCGTCGCCGGTTTGGATTCGATTGATGAGCGCGCCAATACCCGCCCGTACCCCAAGCCGCAAATGGCTTGCCTGGGGTTTCTGGTTGATATTGATCGGGTTTATCGCCTGGGACTTCCAGGCGTCAGCGCCGATTGACGTGCGCGATGAGCCACCGCTGATCGCTGCCGGCTCGGGGCGCAGCGGTTCGGGCGGTCACTGCTCGATGTCGAAATAGCGCGACCCGCCGCGCGCTCGCGCTCAGGAAAACAGCGCGTCGAACCCTTCTTCTGGCTCGAAGCGGCCATCCCGAAACAGTAACCGTGTGGGGCCCGGCATGGCGCGCTCGCGGATGGGATGGTTGGGGTCGCCAGGATAGGCCACCAACCGGCCCGCCTCGACATTGCGCGGGCTGGGTTCGATGGTGGGAGGTGGCCGGCGGCGTGCCTCGGCCAGAATATCGGCGGCGGTACCGAAGCGTGAAAAATGCGCGAGCGTCATGATCTGGGGCGCGGCCAGGTCGATCTCGCGTGCCCAGTAACGATCGAGCGCCTCACGCGGCCGCTGCCAGATCCCTTCGGTGGTTTCGCGCTGATCATGACGCGCCACCTGTGCGGCGGGTGACATGGCCACAAAGAAACGCGTGTCGAAGCGCTTGTTCATGAGCGTAGCCATCCGGGGTGTGATCCAGCGCGACCACGGAATCAGCTGACTGATCTCGAGTTGCAGGTCGAATGACTCAAGCAGCTCGAGAAAATTGAAGCCCTCACGCGCCTGACGCCCGACGCGCTCGGCCAGATCGCCGCTGATGCCGCGCGCAAACAGCACACCACATTCCTCGAAGGTTTCTCGACAGGCGGCGACAAAATATCCAGCCGCGTGGTGCGGCTCGATGTCGCTGTCGGCGAGTGCGCGATGAAGCGTGTCAGTGTCGGTATCGAGCCGCGCGATGAGCGCCTCCTCATGGTCGTCGGCATCAACCTTGCCACCCGGAAACACGTAGGCGCCGCCCAGTACGTCGGAGTTGCCGTGGCGGCG
>JAGWXN010000376.1 GCA_018969885.1 Betaproteobacteria bacterium
TCGCACCCCCCCATCAGTACCGCGCCGTCGATCGGGTGGCTGCGCAGCAGCTCCTCGGTCTCCATCGCCAGAAAATTGCGATAGAGCATGGTGGTGGGCTTGACGATGGGTTCCGACAGACTGATGGCCGGCAACTCAATTGGCAGGCCCCCCGCCTGCAGCACCCCGCGACGCACATCATCGGCACGCTGCCGCATATGGCCGTGGCACTGATTGATGTCGCTCCAGGTGTTCACGATCGCGATCACGGGCTTACCCACCCAGTCGGCATGCGAGTAGCCCATCTGCATGAGGCGGGAGCGGTGGCCGAACGAACGGAGGTCATCGGGCGCAAACCAGCGCGCGCTACGCAGAGCATCGGGGGTTTTGCGGGGCATCGTACGGCTCCTGGAAGCGTGTCACACGCGCCTGATCATAGCGGTCTCAGGCACGAACCTGCGCGATGCGTTCCAGCGGCACGAGCCCGGCGCGGGCCTCCTCTCAGTCGCGGATAAACGTACGGTCGATGTCGTAGAGGCTGGCCACCGACTGGGCAGCTGCCGCATGCCCGGCATGCCGGTCGAGCAGCTCCGGCCGAAGCAGCCAGATCGCCTGCAAGCCGGCCGCCTGCGCACCGGCAACGTCAAGCGCGGGATCATCACCCACGTGGAGGGTATCGGCGGGCGCCGCGCCCGCAAGTTCGCACGCAGCGTGAAACGCCCGTGGGTCAGGCTTTGCGCAGCCCAGTTCATGGGCCGACACCACACCAGTGAAGAATCTCGCGAGTCCGATCCGATTAAGATCGGCATTACCGTTGGTGAGCGCAACCACCGGCACCTTCGACGACCAGCGCTCCAGCACCGGCAGCACATCGTCAAAGAGGTTCACCTTCTGGCGTGCCTCAAAAAACACATCGAAGGCGGGCTGCGCAAGTGCGGGATCATCGCCAGCACGGACAAGCGCCCGCCTGAGAAGCTCAAGGCGCAGGAAACCGACGTCGTGCGCCCGCTCGGGATGATCGGCCATCACCGCCTCTCTGAGCGCCACACGGGTGTCGGCATTCAGGAAGGCCGCCGTCGCCGGGGCGTGAGCGGCCAGCCAGCTGGCGAGTGTGCGCTCAGCGTGCTTCAACACTGGCAGCATCGGCCAGAGCGTGTCGTCGAGGTCGAGCGTAATCGCGCGCGGCCAGCGCGCGCGGGCGGCACTGCCGTCGGCGCGCGCCGGCTCAGATCCGGACATAGCGGTGAGTGAAGCGGTCGGATTCACCGATAGCGGCAAATTTTTCCCGATCGACGGCGCCCCCCCGGAAACTCGGTGGCAGCGACCAGACCCCGTTCACGTGGTATCGCGTGTCATTGGGGTTGGCGTTGATTTCGCTTCGCGCATCCAGCCGGAAACCCGCTACCCGTGCACGATCTTCCATCAAGGCTTCCGACACATAGCCGCTTCGAACCATCCAGTCGAGCGAGGCGCCCTCCGGCGCGCGATGGTCGACCACGCCCAGCACGCCGCCCGGCTTCAGCACCGACGCAAACGCCTTCAGCGTGTCGTCGAGATGGCCGTCGGTGACCCAATTGTGCACATTGCGAAAGGTGAGCACCGCATCGACCTGTGTTGGCATACCAGGGTCGATGAAGCGCGGACCGGTGGGCAGCGTGACGGTGGTGACGCGGTCGTAGAGCGCGGGGCGCGCCGCTAGAAATGCATCGAACACCGCACGCGACCGGCGGCGGTATTCACTGGGGTCGGATTGAGAATAATGCGCCGCCAACAGCCGCCCCTGATCGCGCAGCCAGGGCGCGAGAATCTCGGTGTACCAGCCTGCGCCCGGGGCAATTTCGATCACGCTATGCGACGGTTTCAGTCCGAAAAAGCGGAGCGTCTCGAGTGGATGACGCCAGCGGTCGCGCGCACGATTGGCGGCGCTGCGGTGCCCGGCCGCCACCGCTGCGGCGAGCCCATCGTCGGGCGCAGCGCCCGATGGCTGCGCCAGCACCGGCAGTCCGGCCGCACCCAACGAAACGGCGGCGAGCAACTGGCGGCGCGCCAGTTGCGGACGAGTCTTAAAAGCGTTGTCAGACATGCAGGGCCTCCTGATCAGGCGGTCGGTTCGCCCGAGGTAATGGTGCGGCGAACCACAACGGGCTTGCCGCCATGGCGACGCTTGAACATCCACGCGGCAAGCGCCGAATCAAGGTAGTCGGCGTGACCGGGAAACCAGCGGGCGAGTTCGTCGGCCAGACCGCGGCAGGTTTGGAAGTGGTCGCCCTGCGCGAGCAGCGCCTGCACCTCGCGCACCGAATTCAGCACCGCCGCATGCTCGTCGATGTGACAATCGCGCGGCGGAAATTCGGTCTCGCGCATCCATTGGTCTTCCTGACCGAAGTGCGCTTCGAGATGGTCACGCACCTGAGCAAGGCGCGCAGCGAGCTGATCGTCGGGCGCATTCCGAAGCGCCTGTACCTCAGCGACAAATTCCTCATGCAGCCGATCCATGGCCGGATAGCCAAGGAGGAGCGCGTCAGTCCATTCAAGCGGGTCGGGCGAATTCATTTGAAGAGCAGGATCAGGGCGAGAAGCGTCAGAAACGCAAGAAGGAGTCTTCGGAACAACTGTTCATTGAGTCGGTATCGAACCCGCTTGCCGATGGCAAGCCCGGCCGCCATCGGCACAAGCCCAAACGCAGACATCACCAGATCCACATGGGTCATGCGGTCATACCACATGAGGGCACCGTAGAGCGGGAGCGCGGCGATGAAATAAATGGTGCTGATGGAGCTCACAAACGTTTCGCGATCCAGCCGCAGCGCGAGCAGGTAGGTGAGCGTCACCGGCCCGGTGAGGGACGAGACACCGCCCAGAATGCCAGCGAGCAGCCCCACCACGATCCCCACACGAGCCTCTTTCTCCCGACTGATGGACAGTGTGGGCTGCCAAATCATGGACGCCACCGCCAGCAGCAGTGCAATGGCCAGCAGGTCATTCAACTGCGCGGGCGAGAGCGCCAGCGTGAGCTTCACCGTGAGGATGGTGATGATGAACTGCGCAATGATGAGACCGCCGAAACGCCGCAGGGTTTCAACAATCCGCCCGCCATCGATCGCCTGATAGAGATTCGACAGCGCGACCGGCGCAGCCAGAAGCGAGATGGACTGATAGCTCGCCAGGCCCAGACCCAACAGCGGTGTGCTGACCAGCGGCAGCCCCACGCCAAGCGCCCCCTTCACCAGCCCCCCCGCAAAGAGCGCGCCGAGAAAAAGCGGCCACGGAAAGGCCGCATCGAAAATGGCGGCGATCAAGCGCCGCTGCCTGAAGGCGT
>JAGWXN010000377.1 GCA_018969885.1 Betaproteobacteria bacterium
CCCGTTCGCCGATCCTCGAAAAACCAGCGCAGCGTCTGTTCGACGGTGCGAAAGGCGAGCAAGTCCCAGGGAATGTCAGCCTCGGA
This sequence comes from Betaproteobacteria bacterium, assembly GCA_018969885.1. The sequence continues at coordinate 87 of JAGWXN010000377.1, forward strand.
AAACAGGCGCGCCTCCAGGCTCTCGGGGCCTGGATCGAACTGGGTATCGAGAAGGCGTGCGCGAAAGAACATATGAACCTGATCAACGTGCGGAATGTCGAGCACGGAGTAAAGCGGGCCCAGTTCAATGCGTGCGCCCGCCTCTTCCGCGGTTTCGCGTGCCGCGCCTTCCTCGGTGGTTTCGCCGTTCTCCATGAAGCCCGCAGGCAATGTCCAGAGCCCATAGCGCGGCTCGATTGCCCGCCTGCAAAGAAGCACCTGCTCGCCCCAGACCGGCACCGTGCCGAGTACGAGCTTGGGGTTCTGATAGTGGATGGCCCCGCACTGCCCGCAGCAGTAGCGCTGGCGGTTGTCGCCCGGCGGAATTTCCTGGGTGACGAGGCTGCCGCACGCCGAACAGTGTTTCACTGCCGCTCCGTTCATGAAGTTGGTCGGAGTGTACCGAAGCTCTGCAAGGCTCGGAAAAATGTTGGGAGCGCGAGTGGCCGGTGATCGGGTTTCGGTTTGCTCTCGAGGTGGCTTACTGTTATCCTCTTTCTTCTCCGACGCGGGGTGGAGCAGTCTGGCAGCTCGTCGGGCTCATAACCCGAAGGTCGCAGGTTCAAATCCTGCCCCCGCAACCAGTTTCACAGGCAGCCGTTCGGTTGCCTTGCAGGCCCGATTCGCAGCGTTAACGTCGTTCGGGTTTTTTCTCCGGTTCTATTTTTCGGCGGGGCGCTCCGGGTGTCGCGGGGCTGCCTTGAACGCGGTAGAAGAATCGGATGATCGTCGGGCAGCGCCGCGTTGCGGTTTAAGCGCCGACAGTTTTCCTTGAAGCGGATCGGATGAATACCGACGAAGCGAAAGCCGTGATCGAAGCGGCGCTACTGAGCGCCCCTCAGCCACTGAGCATCAACGACCTGCGCCGATTGTTCGACGACTCTCTCGCGCCCGACGCCATTCGGGCGCTGGTCGACGATATCGGTTTTGTGTGGCAGACACGCAGCCTCAGGCTGGTTGAACTGGCCTCGGGGTGGCGGTTTCAGACCGCGCCCGAATTCGCCCGATTTCTTGACCGGCTCACCGGCGAAAAGCCTCCCAAATACTCGCGTGCCGTCATGGAGACGCTCGCCATCATTGCGTATCGGCAACCCGTCACGCGGGGCGACATTGAAGAGATTCGTGGTGTGATGGTGTCGCCTCAAATCATTCGCACGCTTGAAGAGCGGGGATGGATCGAGGTGATCGGTCACAAAGATTCGGCTGGACGTCCCTCGCTCTTCGGTACCACTCGCCGATTTCTCGACGACATGGGGTTGGGGGCGCTGTCGCAGCTGCCACCCCTGGAGGGGGCCGGCTCGCCCGTCGAGTTGCCGCTGCAACAGGCCATTGAATTTGAGCCGCCGGCCGAAGCAGAGGCCGACGCCTCGAGCAATCCCGAACCCGATCCGTCCCCTCCTCCTGGCGAATTCCCTCAGGCGGTCTCAGACCTCCGGGATCCCGCTGTTGTCTCACCCGAACCACGGGAGTTACCGTGAACGACGAAAACCGCCCTGCTGCCGGGCCGTCGCCCGATCAACCGCCTGCTGTCGAACCATCGCCGGCTGCCAACGCTGGCCCGGGGGCGCCGGCCCAGGGCGGCGAGCCGAGCGAAGGCGGGCGACCGCCTAGAAACGCGCTGCGGCGCAGGCGCGGGCGTCATCCGAATCGCGAGGCAAGGGATCGGCCCGAAGGGGCGAGGCAGAACAGCGCGGATAACGCCGACGGTGCGCCGGTTGAACCGGATCGCGAACCGGGCGAGGCGAGCGAGCCGCCGGTTTACTCCAGCCAGCCCGCAATCGGGCTCGACGCTGCCGATCCCGCCAAGCGGAAGTCGCGTAACGAGCTTCCCGAGGAAGACCTGCCCAAACTGCATAAGCTTCTCGCCGACACGGGTCTGGGCTCGCGCCGCGATATGGAGGAGCTGATCGTCGCTGGCCGGGTATCGGTCAACGGCCAGCCTGCTCATGTCGGGCAGCGGATCGGACCTAATGATCAGGTTCGGGTCAACGGACGGCCTATTCGGAGGCCTCCCATTGCTTTGCCGCCGCGGGTGCTGCTCTATCACAAACCGTCGGGCGAGATCTGCACCCGCGATGATCCGTCGCGCCGGTCCACGGTCTTCGAACGTCTCCCACGTTTGAAAGGCGCTCGCTGGGTTGCGGTGGGGCGGTTGGACTACAACACCGAAGGACTGCTGGTCTTTACCACCTCCGGTGATATCGCCAATCAGCTGATGCATCCGCGCTATGGCTGGGAGCGCGAATACGCGGTGCGAATTCTCGGGCGAATCGATGACGAGATCCGCTCGCGATTGCTGGAAGGCGTGGCGCTCGAAGATGGGCCGGCTGTGTTTTCGGTGGTCGAGGATCTGGGCGGCGACGGGGCAAATGCCTGGTATCGGGTAGTGATCAGCGAGGGGCGCAATCGCGAAGTTCGACGCATGTTCGACGTGGTGGGGCTTACGGTCAGCCGTCTGGTGCGGCTGCGCTTCGGGCCGGTGGCCTTACCCCGTGGGCTGTCGCGGGGACGCTGGGCCGAGTTGTCGCCGTCTGAGGTGCTGTCGCTGCAGCGCCTGCTTCGTGGTGGCGATCCCACCACCGAGGCAGCGCGTGCCGCCGCGCGCGAAGGGATGGACCGCGACGACGATGACGACGAGCGCTGGAGTGATGTCGACGACGATTTCGAGGATCCGCTCGACTCCATCGGCAATGTGGCACTGCCTGAAGAGGAAGAGCCCGCTGAATTGCCGCCCGAGTTGTCGGACGATGAGTGGCAACCCTCGTCTCGTGACGCACACCTGGAGGGCATCACACGATCCGTTCGCCGGGGTAGTTCGGCGCCCAAGCCGCCCGGGCAGGGGCGTCGGGCGCGGGAGCGGATGGTGTCTCAACATGGGTTCGTAGGGCCGATGGATAGCGGAGGCGGGGCCGCAGCAACGGGGGGCGGCGCAACCGCCGGACGGGGTGGACACTCGCGCGGCAGCGCGCGAGGCGGTCGCGGTGCGGCATCGGCCATGCCCGGCTTGACGGTCCCGGGCTCGGGCGGTCCGTCGGGGCGTCCCCCCGGATTCGGAAAGCGGCCGGGTGGCAAGCCTGGTGGTGGGAAGTTCGCCGGCAAGGGCGGCGGAGGCAAGGGCGGCGGAGGGGGTCAACGGACTGCGGGCGCCGGAGGCCCGCCGCAAGGGGGACAGC
>JAGWXN010000378.1 GCA_018969885.1 Betaproteobacteria bacterium
ACAGCGCGTCCGGTGGCGCGCAGACGGGCTATCCCGCTGCAGTCAGGCGAGTTCTGCCACCACCGGCGCGTGGTCCGAGGGCTGTTGCAACTTGCGCGGTTCGCGGTCGATGCGGCAGCCGGTTACGCGCGAGGCGCTCAGCCTATCCACCAGGATGTGATCGATCCGAAGGCCGGCGTTGCGGCGAAACCCAAGTTGACGGTAGTCCCACCAGCTGAAGCTGCGCTCGGCCTGTGGAAACAGGCGGAATGAGTCAACAAATCCTGCCTGGATGAGCGCACGAAACCGCTCGCGTTCAGGATCCGAGCAGAGCACTTGTCCGTTCCAGGCGACCGGGTCGTGGACGTCTTCGGAAGCGGGCGCGATATTGAAATCCCCCAGGAGTGCGATCGGAAGACCCGCTGTGTCGGCCGCCGGCGCCTGCGCAGGCAACTGTGGGGAGATCCATTCGATCAGGGCATCGATCCAGCGCAGCTTGTATTCGTATTTGTCGCTACCCACGGCCTGGCCGTTGGGGAAATAAGCGCACACCACGCGTAACCCCGCTACCGTTGCGCTGATCAGGCGCTTTTGCTCATCCGGGAAAAGCGGGTTGCCGATCACCACGTCGGTGGGTGCGCCCACCGTTTCCCGTCGACACAGGATGGCCACGCCGTTGTAGGTGGGCTGGCCGCTGAACACCGATTCGTAGCCCGCGCCTGCGAGTTCATCTGCGGGGAAACGGTCATCGATCAGTTTGGTTTCCTGAAGGCACAGCACGTCGATCGGATGGGCGGCGAGCCAATCGAGCACCTGTGGCAGCCGAACCTTCAGCGAGTTGACGTTCCAGGTGGCGATTTGCATGGCGACCCTCCAGGCTTCAGACGGTTTCGACCATGCCGCTGTGACGCAGCAGCGCCTCAGGGCTAGGCTCGCGGCCACGGAACGCGCGGAACGAATCGATGGCGGGACGACTGCCGCCGACCGCCAGGATTTCGCTTAAGAAGCGCTGGCCGACGCGACTGATTTTTTCGGGTTCGCTGGCGACCTCTTCGAAGGCGCCGTAGCAATCGGCCGAGAGCACCTCAGCCCATTTGTAGCTGTAGTAGCCGGCCGCATAGCCGCCAGCGAAGATATGTCCGAAGCTGTTCTGGAACCGGTTCCAGGCGGGGGGGATGAGCACCGCGACCTCCGCACGAACCTGATCGAGCAGCGCCTGCACCGATGCAGCGTCGGGCACAGCGCGCGACTGCGCATGAAGCTGCATGTCGAAGAGCGCGAACTCGACCTGCCGCAGCGTCTGCATGCCAGCCTGGAAGTTTCTTGCCGCGAGCATGCGATCGAACAGCTCGCGCGCCAGCGGTTCGCTGGTTTCGACATGGGCCGACATCTCGCGGACCACTTCCCATTCCCAGCAAAAGTTCTCCATGAACTGGCTGGGGAGCTCTACCGCATCCCATTCAACGCCGTTGATTCCCGAGACGCCCAGTTCATCGACGCGGGTGAGCAGATGATGCAAGCCGTGGCCGAACTCATGAAACAGCGTGATCACATCATCGTGCGCGAGCGTGGCGGGGCGATCGCCCACCGGGGGCTGGAAGTTGCAGTTGAGGTAGGCAACAGGTGTCTGCAGCGTGTCGCCCACGCGTTTTCGGCCGCGTGCGTCGTCCATCCAGGCGCCGCCTCGTTTGGTGGCTCGTGCGTAGAGATCGATGTAGAACTGGCCGATCAGCCGGCCATGGTGTTCGACCCGATAAAAACGGACATCGGGATGCCAGGTCTGCGTCGCTTCTTCGGCGATGCGCAAGTCGAACAGACGCTCGACTAACGCGAACATACCGGAGAGCACGCGTGGCGCCTGAAAATACTGTTTGACCTGCTGCTCAGAAAACGAATAGCGCGCCTCTTTCAGAAGCTCGCTAGCCCAGGCAATGTCCCACGATTCCAGGGCGGGAAGGCCCAGCTTGTCGGCAGCGAAGCTGCGCAGTTCGGCGAGGTCGCGCTCGGCGAAGCGTCGTGCGCGCACCGCGAGATCACGCAAAAAGCCGATGACCTCCTCGGCGCTCCTGGCCATTTTGGGCTCGAGTGAGACCTGAGCATAGTGCGCATACCCGAGGAGCTCGGCCTCCTCGTGCCGCAGCGCAAGCGTTTCGGTGATGAGCGGGGCATTGTCGAGTGAGCCCTCGCCCAGATCGGAGGCGCGTGTGACATAGGCGCGGTACATCTGCTCGCGAAAGGCCCGGTCTTCTGCGTATTGCATGACCGGCAGATAAGAGGGCATGCGCAGCGTGAATTTCCAGCCGCTTCGGTCATCGGCTTCGGCCTCGGCGCGAGCTGCGTCACGCACATCCTGCGGCAGCCCTGAAAGCCGCGATTCATCGTCGATGAAGAGCGCGAACGCGTTGGTGGCGTCGAGCAGGTTTTCGGAAAACTTTTGCGATAGCGTGGCCTGTCGGTCCTGGATGACCGCATAACGTTCCCGGGCCGGCGACACCAGCTCGGCCCCACCAAGGCGGAAGTCGCGCAGGGCGTTTTCGATGATGCGCTGCCGGGCCGGTGACAGCGCGGCGAAGTCAGGGCCCGCCCGCAATGCCTTGTAGCGGCTGTGCAGCCGGGTGTCCTGCCCGAGCTCGGTCCAAAACTGCGTCACCCGCGGCAGTTGCGCGTTGTACACCTCGCGCAAGTCGGCCGAATCGGCCACTGCGTTTAAATGACCCACGATTCCCCACGCCCGCGACAGCCGCTCGGTGGCGGTTTCAAGTGGCACGACCACCGTTGCCCAGCTGATGGGCGTGTCGTTGCTGCATACCAACTCCAGTGCACTGCGCGCTTCGGCAAGCAGCGTGTCGAGCGCGGGTTCGACCCAGTGCGGACTGAAGTCTGCGAATCGGGGCAGGCCAGAGAAATCAAGCAGGGGGTTGTTACCTGGAGCGTCAGTCATTGTTGGCTACGGTTGCGGTGAGATGAAGACAGTACGGTACGCGAGGCGGACCTGCGGTCAGCGCTTGCGCTCGGCCGCTTCAAGGGTATTGACCAGCAGCATCGCCCGGGTCATGGGGCCCACGCCGCCGGGGACTGGGGTGATGGCACTCGCCACCTCCCGCACGGAATCAAAATCGACATCGCCGCACAATTTGCCGGTTTCATCGCGATTCATGCCGACGTCGATCACGATTGCGCCGGGCTTGACCATGTCACCGGTGATCATGCGGGCGCGCCCGACCGCGGCGATCAGCACATCGGCTCGGCGGGTGTGCGCGGCCAGGTCGCGGCTGCGGCTGTGGCAGATCGTGACGGTCGCATCGG
>JAGWXN010000379.1 GCA_018969885.1 Betaproteobacteria bacterium
GAGCCGCCGTCGCTATGCCCCAGAAGCCAGACCGGCTGAGCGCGGCCATCGATTGCCAGCGCCTCCAGCAAAGCGGGAAGCACATGTAGCGCCTCGGTATGCATGTAATCGGGTGACCAGATCGCATCGCGTGCGCAGGGCGTAGATTGTCCATAGCCGGGTCGGGAATACACCAGCGCCCGACACCCCAGCCGCTCGCATACCACCGCCGGGAAATCGCGCCACATGGAGATCGAGCCCAGACCTTCGTGCAGAAACACGACCAACGGCAGACCTTGATCCGGTACGCCCAGGAGGACGGTTTCAATCTGTACCTCGCCGGCGCCGGTCGGGAGGCTCACCATCCGGCGCTCCGGACCCGTGGCGCTCATCGACGGCTGGTCTCTGCTTCGCGAAGTCGGAAGCGTTGAATCTTGCCCGTGGCGGTCTTGGGCAGATCGGACACGAACTCGATCAGGCGCGGATATTTGTAGGGCGCGAGTCGATCTTTCACGAAGGCCTTGAGCTCTGCCTCGTCGGCCGACTGTCCAGGCTTCAGGACCACGAACGCTTTGGTCTTGGTGAGGCCATCCGCATCTTGCACACCAATAACCGCCGCCTCCAGCACCGACGCGTGCTGAATGAGCGTGGCCTCCACTTCAAACGGACTGACATAGATGCCGCTTACCTTCAGCATGTCGTCGCTGCGACCGGCATAGGTGTAGCTGCCGTCATCGTTGCGGACATATTTGTCGCCGCTGCGGGTCCAGCCGCCCTGAAAGGTGTCGCGGGATTTGGTGCGATTGGCCCAGTACATGAGCGCCGACGACGGACCATGAATATAGAGATCGCCGGTCTCACCGTCGGCAACCGGTCCTCCGTCATCGCCTCGCAACTCAACCTGATAACCCGGTACCGGCCAGCCGGTGGTGCCATAGCGCACACGGTCAGGGCGATTGGACAGGAAGATATGCAGCATCTCGGTGGACCCAATGCCATCAACGATGTCTACGCCGAAGTGTCGCTTGAATCGCTCACCGAGTTCGGCCGGTAGCGCCTCGCCGGCCGACGACACCAGCCTCAGAGACACCGACTCGCGTGCCGGCAGGGCAGGATGCACGAGCATGCCCGCAAAACCGGTGGGAGCGCCATAGAACACCGTTGGCTTTAAGCCTCCGACCTCGCCCACCCAGCGGCGGAACACCGCATCGGGCGTCGGGCGGTCGGCCATCAGCAGCGTGGTGGCGCCCACGCTCATGGGAAAGCTCAGGGCATTGCCCAAGCCATAGGCGAAGAAAAGTTTGGCGGCTGAAAAACACACATCGGACTCGGTGAGGCCCAGGACCCGTTTACCGTAGAGTTCAGTCGTCCAGTAGGGGTTGGCATGCGAGTGCACGGTTCCCTTAGGACGCCCCGTTGAGCCTGATGAATAGAGCCAGAATGCAGGATCGTCGGCGTGGGTGGCAGCGGGCCGGGGCGCGGCCTCGTGCGACTTCAGAAAAGCCTCGAGATCGACCTCCGACGGATGGAGCGGCGCGGCTGGCCGCGATACGAGCACCCGCCCAACCTCGTGCCCCGAGCGGCTGAGCGCCGCATTCAGCGTGGGCAGTAAGCCGCCGGAGACCATGACCAGTTGGGCACGGGAGTGCTCGAGCATGTAGGCATAGTCGTCCGCCGTCAGCAGCGTGTTGACCGCCACGGGCACCAGACCGGCATAAAGTGCGCCCAGGAAACACACCGGCCAGTCGGTGCAGTCATGCATCAGGAGCAGTACCCGCTCCTCGCGGCGCAGCCCCAAGGCGCGGAGCCCGGCGGCGAGGCGCCGCACCTGCAACTCGAGCTCCCGGTAGCTGAGGCTCCCTTGGTCATCGACAAACGCGGCCTTATCGGGACGTCCGGCGTTGGCCGCCATGAGATGTGCGGCGATGTTGAATCGATCACCGGGCGCAGCCGGTTCGGTCTGCGGTGCAGTCATGCGTGTCTCCCTAGAGGCTCAGCGCTTGCCCAAGCCCAAAACATGAAGTATTGTGCATAAACTTTAAGGTCAAGGGCGTCACCATGTCAAGCAGCAAGCAGCAGCCCCCGGGGGCACCCGATGCGGCAAAGAACCCCTTTCTGGTCGCCCTTGGCGAACGCGTCAAGTCGCTACGCTCTCGTCGTGGCATGACCCGCCGGGCCACCGCGCAGGCAGCGGGTGTCTCCGAGCGACATCTCGCCAACCTCGAATACGGCATCGGTAACGCTTCGATCCTGGTGTTGCAGGATGTGGCACAGGCACTGAATTGCCCGATCGCAGAACTGATCGGCGACGAGACCACCTCCAGCCCCGAGTGGCTGCTCCTGCGCTCGCTGCTTGAGGGCCGCGACGAGCCCACCCTGCGCGAGGTCCGACTGACCGCCGCCCGCCTGCTGGGCGACCCGTCAGCCGATTCGCAACGCAATCGCCGCATCGCGCTCATCGGGCTGCGCGGCGCCGGCAAAACCACACTTGGTCAGGCCCTCGCCGAATCGCTCGGCTTTCCTTTTATTGAACTTAGCAGAGAGATTGAACGTCTGGCGGGCTGCGACACCGGCGAGATTCAAGCCCTCTACGGCCAGAACGCCTACCGACGCTACGAGCGGCGCGCGCTCGAGGAGTCGCTTGCCGCGCACGAGCAGTCCGTCATCGCGACACCCGGCGGCCTGGTGACCGATGCGGGCAGTTTCAACCTGCTTCTGGGCCGCTGCATCACCGTCTGGCTGAAGGCCGACCCCGAGGACCACATGCGTCGGGTGGTGGCGCAGGGCGACATGCGACCGGTTGCGGCAAGCCGCGAGGCCATGCAGGACCTGCGCAATATCCTCGACGGCCGCTCAGCGTTCTACTCCAAGGCAGCCATCCATCTCGACACCAGCGGCCGAACGCTCGTCGAAGCGCAGGCAGCCCTGCTCCAGGCCTTGCAGGAGCCGCTCAACCTCCCCTCTGCCATCGCTTCGCCTCCAGAGCCCCGACCCGAGCCGGCGCACAACATGCATTAAATTGCTTGACACGAATCCGTTTGTGCATTATTGTGCATTAACTGATTCGAAGTCGCGCATCACAGCCCACCCAATCAGGCACGCGGAGCGGCCCGCATCCACTTGAGGAGACATGTATGAACGACCTGACCCGCGTTGACTACCAGACCGAGCCGGCCCGGTATCGCCATTGGAAGCTTGCATTCGATGGCCCCGTTGCCACCCTCTCGGCAGCGTTTGATGAAGACGCAGGTCTTCGCCCTGGCTACAAGCTGAAGCTGAACAGCTATGACCTGGGCGTAGACG
>JAGWXN010000025.1 GCA_018969885.1 Betaproteobacteria bacterium
AGCTCGGAGCCCCGACCTGCGATGTCGGTGTAGAGGCTGGACATATCGGACAGCACGCCGATCTTGATCACACCATCGGAAATCTGTGCCTGAGCACCGGGCCAGGCAAGCGCCACTGCGGCCGCAACGACCGAGCTTTGCAGAATCTTTCGAATAGTCATGCGATGTCTCCTTGTTATGAATGGATGAAAAAAGAGGGGCTGTCGGGATCAGACACCCAGGTAGGTTTTTAGGGTCTCGGCATTCGCCTCGAGCTCCCCCGAAGCGAAGGTCTCGACGACACGCCCGTGCTCGATGATGTAGAACCGATCGGCAAGCGGTGCTGCGAAGCGGAAGTTCTGCTCCACCATCACCGTGGTGAAGCCTTTGTCGCGCAGCATGCGGATGGCGCGGCCCAGCGCCTGCACGATGACCGGCGCCAGACCCTCGGAGATTTCGTCAAGCAGCAGCAGATTGGCGCCCGTGCGCAGGATGCGAGCCACCGACAGCATCTGCTGCTCGCCACCCGAGAGTCGGGTGCCCGGGCTTGCCCGCCGCTCTTTCAGGTTCGGAAAAAGGGCATAGATCTCATCGACTGACATGCCGCCCTGTGCGATGACGGGCGGCAGCAGAAGATTTTCCTCGCACGACAGACTGGCGAAGATGCCACGCTCTTCCGGGCAGTAACCGATTCCCAGGCGCGCGACCGAATGAGGTGGCATGGCCACCGTTTCGGTGCCGTTCACGGTGATGGAGCCCGTGCGACGGCCAACCAGCCCCAGGATGGATTTGAGCGTGGTGGTTCGGCCGGCACCGTTTCGGCCGAGCAGTGTGACCACCTCGCCCTGATTCACATGCAGGTCGATGCCGTGCAGGATGTGCGACTCGCCGTACCAGGCATGGACGTCGGTCAGCCGAAGCAGTTCGCGCCCGGTCTCAGCCATGGGCGCCCTGCAATTCGGTTTCAGTGCTGCCCATGTAGGCTTCGAGCACCTGGGGGTCGCGCGAGACGCGCTCGTACGGCCCTTCCGCAATGATCTGTCCTCGCTGCAACACCGAGATCGTGTCGGCGATGCGCGAGACCACGCCCATGTTGTGCTCCACCATGAGGATGGTGCGGTTGGCGCTCACCTTGCGGATCAGTTCGGTCACGCGATCGACGTCTTCATGCCCCATGCCCTGCGTGGGCTCATCAAGCAGCATGAGCTCGGGCTCCATCGCGAGCGTGGTGGCGATTTCAAGCGCACGTTTGCGCCCGTAGGAGAGCTCCACCGTGACGGTATCGGCGAAGTCGGTGAGACCGACCGTATCGAGCAGCTCCATGGCGCGGCCATTCAGGGAGTCGAGCACGCGCTCGGAGCGCCAGAAGTGAAAAGAGTTACCGAGTTGGCGCTGCAGGCCGATTCGGACATTTTCGCGGACGGTCAGATGCGGAAATGTCGCCGAGATCTGGAATGACCGGATGATGCCGCGACGAGCGATCTGCGCGGGCTTCTCGCGGGTGATGTCCTGGCCCTTGAACACGATCGAGCCGCGGGTGGGCGGCAGGAACTTCGTGAGCAGGTTGAAGACGGTGGTTTTGCCGGCGCCGTTGGGGCCGATCAACGCGTGGATATGCCCGCGGCGCACGCTCAGATTCACGTCGGCGACGGCGACAAAGCCCTTGAATTCCTTGACCAGACCGGTGGTCTGCAGGAGCGTATCAGCGGGGTGGTTGGTCGCGGACATTGCGGGTGTTGATGCGTGACAAAAGGTTTACAACCGAGAACCCTACACCAAACCCCGGCGGTCTGGCAGCTTCCGCAATGCTTGACGGGGCTTATTCGGGAAAGCCTGGGCTGCCTGGGCTCAGTCTGCCTTGATGCCGATGTCGCGAACCAGTTTGGTCCAGCGCTCGACGTCGCGGCGCACCAGTGCCCGCTCGGCGCCTGCATCCAGCGAGAGCGGTTTGCCACCGGCTTTGGTGAAGGCCTCGCGAAGTTCGCTGTCGGCGATCACCGCCGCCAGCTCCCGGCGCAGCCTTTCCTGGACGTCGACTGGGGTTTTCGCAGGCGCGAAATAGCCAAACCAGGATTCGAGATCAAGCGAAACACCGCTCTCGATGAAGGTGGGAACCTCGGGGTGTAGCGCGCTTCGGTCGGCCCCTGAGGTGGCGAGCGGCTTGACTGCCCCCGCCGTGATCTGGGTGCGCGCGGTGGACGATAAATCGATGAACACGTCGACCCGGCCACCGATCAGGTCAGGGTAGACCGCCTGGGCGCCCTTGTAGGGCACATGCACCACCTTCACCCCGGCCAGATGCCAAAGCGCGGCGGCGAGCACATGCTGACCTGAGCCGTTGCCGGCTGAGGCATAAGTGAGTTTGTCGGGGTTTGTACGCGCATACGCAATCAGTTCGCGTAATGACCCGAACGGCAGGTCGCGCCGGGCGACGAGGGTGTAGCCGTAACTGACCGCGAGTCCCACCGACTCGAAGTCGCGCAGGCTGTCGTAGGAGAGCTTCTGGTAAAGCCCCATGTTCAGCGCGATATTGGAGACCGATCCCATGAGGAGCGTGTAGCCGTCGGGGGTGGCGCGTGCGGCTGCATCGGTGCCAACCAGCGTGCCCGAGCCTGGCCGGTTTTCCACCACTACACTTTGTCCAAGGCGACGTGACAGCCGCTCGGCGAGCTGCCGGGCGACGAAATCAAAGCCGCCGCCAGGGGGCTGCGGCACGATCACGCGGAGCGCCCGATTGGGAAAATCGGACTGGGCACGCGCATTCAGCGGCGCGCCCAGGGCCGCTGCACCGGCAAGCGCAGCCATCTGCGCGAGGGTCGCGCGACGTTGGGCGACAGTGATTGAGGTCATGAGCCGGGGTCCTTCACGTGAAGCGGTAAAACCAGTGAGGCTGAGGGCGCCGTCGGACAGGGCGAGCCTTCCGGGGGCTCGCCAGGTCTGCGCCAGACGTTAACGCTCGAGCGGCCCGCCCGCGAGCCACCGGCCTGCGCGCGCATACAACGCCTGAACAGCATCGCCTTTCAGCATCGGCATGTCCATCTTGACCTTGTAGCCGATCCGGGTCTGGATGTAGGCGAGATGGCGATAGCCCTCGGGGAAGGTGGCGAGCAGCGCCTGATCGAGTTGCAGCACGGCGGTGGGATCGAGCGGGTCGATGCGGTCCTTTTCATAGATCGGCTGACGGTGCAGGAGTTTCCATTGCCCGTCGTGCTTTTCAACGAAGTCATGAAAGCGGCCGGTGCACACCACATCACAGAGCACCGGGCCATTGTTGCCTTCGACCATGCCGCGCTGCGAGATCGTCATCTTGGTTTGTGCGATGGCCCGATCGCCCTCCACCTGAATCGCCGAGCCGCCCAGGAAATGCAGGATGCTCACCCCCTTCGCCCAGCCTTCCTGCGTCACCCGGATGAAGTCTTTGTAGGGCCCCTGAAACCAGGTCGCCATCATCATCCCATCGGGATGCCAGACGGTGGCAAAGCGCTCCCAGTCGCCGGCGTCGCGCCAGACGGCCCAACGCTCGACCATGCGCCGGATCAGCAGTTCGTCATGCAATGTGTCAGTCATCCTGTACTCCGGCTCACTGGCCCTTGAGGTTGGCAGCCTTGGCGATCTGCGCTGCGGATTCCATTTCGGCGCGGATGAAGGCGTTGAAGTCGGCGATCGACATGGGGAGCGGATCAGCACCGGCACGCGCCATGCGCTCGCGTACGTCGGTGCTGGCGAGCGCCTTGCGCGCTTCCTCATTCAGTTTCTGCTGCACGGCGGCCGGCACCCCCGCGGGCGCGATCATGCCCACCCAGAACACATACGATGAATCGGCCAGTCCCGCCTCGACCGTGGTGGGCACATCAGGCAGCGCAGGCGCGCGGCTCGGCGTGCTGACCGCGAGCGCCTGGAGCTTACCCTCGCGGATCATGGCGATCGAGGAAGCCAGCGGCGCGAAGAACCAGTCGATGCGGCCGCCGATGATCTCGGTGAGCGCCTCGGGCGTGCCCTTGAAAGGCACATGAACCGCGTCGATCCCGGCGCGGAGCTTGAACTTCTCGGCGTTGAGATGCGTGGCGCTGCCGGTGCCCGCCGACGCATAGTTAAGCGCGCCCGGCTTGGCCTTGGCTGCTGCGATCGCATCGTTGACGGTCTTCCAGCCGCGTGCGGGGGAGACGATCATCACGTTTGGAAGCGACGCAAGCGCGGTGATGCCGGTGAGGTCCTTCAGCGTGTCGTAGGACAGATTGGGATAGATGGCCGGGTTCAGGGCATGACCTGAGGAGTGAATGAGCAGCAGATGGCCATCGGCCTCGCCCTTGGCCACCTGGGCGGCTGCGATCGTGCCGCCGGCACCGGGTCGGTTTTCGACCACCACCGGCTGACCCAGGCTCTTGCTCATTGCCTCGCCCACGGTGCGCGCGATGATGTCGGTGCCGCTCCCGGCAGTAAAGGGCACCATGAAGCGGATGGGTTTGGAGGGGAACTGCGCCTGCGCGGATACGCTGGCCACCATGAACGCGCCAGCGAGCGCGGCGAGCAGTCGTGAACACGAGCGATGCATGACTATCTCCTAGGATTATTTCTGGAGCCCGTCGCTCACCGCGACATTCTCGGGCTTGATCTCGAGGCCTGCGTCGCTCGCGATTTCCTTCAGCAGAATCGCGAAGTCAACGTCATCGTAGCCACGGCCCACCAGTCGTGCGACGGATTCACGCGTTGCTGCGGCGGCCGGCATCGCAACGCCGTTGGCCTTGGCCGCGCCCATCCCCAGATCCATGTCCTTTAGCAGCAGCTTCGGCGTGAAGGTGACCTGTTCGAAAGTGAGGTTGGTGAGCACCGGCGACTTGTAGCGGGTGTACATCGATCCCAGTACCGAGTCATTGATGCTCTCGAGAAACACATGGCGGGGAATGCCCGCTTTCTCAGCCAGCACGGTGATCTCGCAGAGGCTCTGGATGACCACGCCAAACATGGTGTTGTGAGCAATCTTCCAGACCCGGGCGAGTTCGCCCTCGCCCACCCACATGAGCTTACGACCGAGGGCCGAGAGCCAGGGTGCGGCTTCGTCATATAGAGCCTTCGGGCCGGAGGCCACGATCAGGAGCTTGCCTGCTTTGGCCACCTTGGCGTTCCCGGAAACCGGGGCGCTCAGATAGGCCACACCCAGGGCTTCCAGGCGCGCGCGGATATCGGCCGAGCCTTCCTGCGAGATGGATGAACTGTCGATCACGACGCGGGGCTTGCGCGCGCCGGTGACCAGACCGCCGTCGCCGAACAGCACCTCGATCAGATCATCGGTGGTCGATACCATGGTGAAGACCGCGTCACAGTCAACCAGGTCGAGCTTGTTCTCGACCACGGTTGCGCCATAGTCAGCCAGATGCTGGGCCTTTGAGGCCGTGCGGTTCCAGACGCTTACGCGGTGGCCCGCCTTCAGCAGAAGCGCCACCATCGCTTCGCCCATGCGGCCCAGGCCGATCCAGCCAATCGAATTGCTCATCAGAGTCCCCGAACAGGAAAAACCGCGAGTTTGCTTGAGTGGGCGGGCAGACTCAAGGCGCGGGGCGGGGCGCCGCTGGCTTGACGCAGCGCCGCAGACCTGACCGGGCCCGCGCGCTAGCCGGGCGGCGGGCTTGCGCGCGAGTCGGCAAAGCGCAGATACCAGTCGAGGCAGTCCGGGTTGGCGATGGCATCACGGTTGAAGACGCGTTCGGGGGATTCTCCGAGCAACAGGCGCTTGATCGGCACCTCGAGCTTCTTGCCGGTGAGCGTTCTGGGGACGGCCTCGACCTGAAAGATGTCGTTGGGGACATGGCGCGGCGTGAGCGCCTGGCGAATGGCGAGCACGATCCGGGCGCGCAAGGCCTGATCGAGCATGACCCCAGCCCGCAACACCACAAAGAGTGGCATGTACGACTCGCGCCCCAGATACTCGAGGTCGACCACCAGGCTGTCGAGTACCTCGGGCAGGGCCTCGACCGCTGCGTAGAGCTCGCTCGTCCCCATGCGTACGCCGTGGCGATTGATGGTGGCGTCCGAGCGGCCGTAGACGATCGCGCCACCCCGCGGGGTGATCTCGATCCAGTCGCCGTGCCGCCAGACGCCCGGGTACATGTCGAAATAGCTGTCGCGATAGCGGCTCTGGTGCGCGTCGTCACCCCAGAAATAAAGCGGCATGGAGGGCATGGGCGTGGTGCACACCAGTTCGCCTACTTCGCCCACCACCGGTTGCCCCTGTGCGTTCCATGCAGCCACGGCCGCGCCCAGGCAGCGGGCCTGCATTTCGCCTGCGATCACCGGTTGTGTGCAGTCACCGGCGATGAAGGCACTGGAAAGATCGGTACCGCCTGAAATCGGCGCGATCCAGACCTCGGGCCCGAGTTCGGCCTGCAGCCAGCGATAGGCGTCGGCCGACAGCGGCGAGCCGGTCGATCCGACGGTTCGGAGGGTGTCACGCAGACGCTCGCCCGCGGGCCTGACCCCCGCTTTCATGCAGCCGGTGTGGAAAGCTGCGCCGGCACCAAAGAAGTGGAGGCCCAGGCGATCGGCGAATCGCCACAATGCGCCGGCATCGGGCCAACCCGGATTGCCGTCATAAAGGCAGATGGTGGCGCCCAGGAGGAGCGCGCTCACCTGGCAGTTCCACATGATCCATCCGGTGGTGGTGAACCAGTGAAAGCGCTCGCCGGCGCGAAGATCATTGTGAAGCGCCATGATCTTGAGCATTTCCAGCGTGACCCCGCCGTGCCCGTTGACGATCGGTTTGGGAAGGCCCGTGGTGCCCGATGAGTAGACGATCCAGAGCGGATGCTCGAACGGGACCGGGTCAATCAGAAGCGGAGCTGGGTCGGCGATGGCGGCTGCCCAGGTGAGCGCCATCAGACCTGGCCGGGCGTTGTTGCGCGGCAGCCCGGAAGCGTCGCGAAGATCGCTGCCGGCCTCACGCGTGTCCGCTGGTCCGGGAACCGCGACAAAGAGCGTGAGGCTTGCAAGCGTGTCGATCAGCTGTGCGGTGACCTCGCATCGGTCGTGGATGCGCCCGCCGTAGCGGTATGTGCTCGCTGCAATCAGCGCTTTGGGGGTGATCTGCCGGAAGCGGTCGAGGATGCTTGCTGCGCCCATGTCGGGTGAGCACTGCGACCAGATGGCGCCGACCGCGGCGCATGCGAGAAAAGCAATCACGGACTCGGCCGCGTTGGGCAGAAGCGCCGCCACCCGATCGCCACGTGTGATGCCGTGGGCGCGCAGGGTGGCTGCGAGCGACGCGACTCGCGCTGCGAGCTCGGTCCAGGAAATTTCAACCTGGTCGCCTGCCTCATTACAGGCAATGATTGCCGGCAATTCAGATGGCGCATGGCGCAGCGCCTGGGAGGCGAAGTTGAGGGTTGCGCCGGGGAACCAGACCGCGCCCGGCATCGTGGCCTCGGCGAGCGCTGGGCCATCGCCGCGCGTACCCGCGACATCGAAGTGGCGCCAGATCGAATCCCAGAAAGGTCCCAGGTGGGAGATTGACCAGTGCCAGAGCGCAGTGCTGTCGGGGAGGGAGAGCCCGAGCGTACGTTCGATGTCGTGCCGATAGGCGGTGATACGGGCTTGGCCCGCGCGCTCGGCGCTGGGGTGCCATAGGGGAGTGGGTGGGATGGCGCGGCCGGATCCGCGGGAGTCGGTCGGGTTCATGAACGATGATCAGGTGGGTTTGACGGGTTCGTGCAAAGGGCGCTCCGGCGGCGCGTCCGCCAATGTCGCTGGCGTGGCTATTGGAGTCAGCGCAGCGGGGCTATCGGCCGCCTCGGCTGAGGGCGCGATGACAGGCGGTAGCGCAAGGTAGCGACGCTTCCAAGGCGCTTTCGATTGGCGAAGTGCGGCGAGCGCGGTCTCGCAACGCGACGACTGCGCCTTGGCCTCGGCGGTGAGCCAGCCAACGGCGAACCATGCGCGAGGATCAGCGTCGATCTGGGCCCGGTAGCTCGCGAGTGCCTCGATAAGGTCGTTGTAACGCCCGAGGGCCTCCTGTGCTTCGGACAGGCGCTGCAGGAAGCGCCGGTACCGTTTGTTTGAGCACAGGGCTCGGCAGAACTCGATGCCGTAGCGAAGCCGCTTCATGCGCCTGCGCAGCCGGTGCCGCAGGTCGTCATCGAGCGTTGAAAACAGTCGCGCATCACGCCGCACCTGATGATGCCACCGGGACAGTCGGGCGATCAGCTGCGGGCCGGCCGGCGCGACGACCGGCGCTGCCGACCGTGCCATGACCAGTTCGCCTGCGAGCAGGTCGACCACGAAAAACTGGTGGTCGCGGTGACGGGCCACGTTCCTGGCATCGGCGGCGTTGGCGAGTGTGGCCAGATCGGTCGTGGGGGCTCCTGCCTGGGCGAGGGCGGGCGCCACGGACTCGAGCAGCACATCACGTTCGCGGCTGAGCCCGAGCGCTTGGGCGAGCGCTCTCGCCGGGGCATCCAGGTTGCGCAGAGGCGCGGCGTCGAAAAGCCGGATGGCGGTTCGCAGCCGGCGGAGGGCCACCCGAGCCTGGTGGACGTATTCGGGGTCTTCGCTTTCGCCCGAGGCGATGCTCGCAAGGTTCGCGAGCAATTGTCGCCTGCACTCATGCGTAACCAGCCGGGCGGCTGCGAGGGCATCATTCTGGGGGTCGATGCCGACCGACCGAGCTTTTGCTGCGCCGGACTGCCCGCGGCCCGCGGAGAGCCGATGCCCGCGTTCTGCCTTGGTGGCGGGATCGACCCAGCATGGGTGAGCACGAATGACCTGACGCGCAACGTCGGTGACGGCGAGCGGTGAGCCCTTGACGAGTTCGACCTCAATTTCGCAGACCGGGAGCGGTTGACGGCCCGGTGCGGCGATGAGGCCTGCATCGAAGCACACTTCGACCTCGCCACGCCGGCTCCGAAACCGTACCATGGTGCGGCGGATATCGGTTTCGAAATGATTGATCAGACCTTCGGGGCCTGCGCGCTCGAGCGCGCGCATGAGGAGTGGCGCAGCCTCCGTGCCCTGGTGACGGGCAGGGTCAAGCGACGGAGGCGCGTCGGGCTGCCCGCGCTGAACAACGACTTCGTGCTCGAACCGGCTGATCGCGCCGGGCAGGGCTGCCTTGAGTGTCTGCACCCAGCGCCCCCGCTCATAACGCAGGCGAAGCGCCATGCCCGAGGCAGCGAGGCTACGCCCGGCGGTATCGAAGTAGCGCGCGCGAAGCCGTTCGCGACGCCCGCCGCGCGCGACAACCCAATCGTGGACTGCACTTGCCCCGGATGCGTCGAGCTGCAGCTTGAGCTCAACCTCTGTCACTTCGCTGTCACTCATCCTTAACAAACCGGTCATGTGGCTCCTCCACCATTAAGGCCCATGGATATGAGCCCTGGTCTTGTCCCGATCCCCGATCCAGAGGTCACCACCTCGGTCAGGACTGTCTGGATCTCCGACCTTCACCTTGGTACGCCTGGCTGTCAGGCGGGTCCGCTTCTTGATTTTTTACGGCAGTACGAGTGTCGCACACTGTATCTGGTTGGGGACATCATTGATGGCTGGCAGTTGCGTCGATCATGGTACTGGCCGCAGGCGCATAACGACGTTGTCCAAAAAATTCTGCGCAAGGCCCGCAAAGGCACCCGCGTGGTGTTCGTACCGGGTAATCACGACGAATTCGCTCGCCGCTATGTCGAACATAACTTCGGTGGCGTCGATGTTCACGAAGACTGCGTGCACACCACGGTTGACGGACGTCGTCTATGGGTCACGCACGGCGATCTGTTCGATGGCGTGATCCAGTGCGCGCGCTGGCTGGCGGTCGCGGGTGACATCGCCTACGAAACCACGCTGCGTTTCAACCGGCACCTCAATCGATTTAGGGCCCGACTTGGAATGCCCTACTGGAGCCTGTCACGTTATCTCAAGCTCAAAGTGAAAAGGGCGGTGAGCTATGTGTGCGCGTTCGAGGAAGCGGTGGCTCGCGAGGTACGCCGCCGCGGCCTTGACGGCGTGGTCTGCGGCCACATTCACCAGGCCGAGATTCGAGATATCGGCGGCGTGCTCTACTGCAATGACGGTGACTGGGTGGAGAGCCTGACAGCGCTGGTCGAGCACCATGACGGCCGGTTGGAAATTGTTGACTGGTCCGACTGGCTTGGCGCGCAGCCCGTGACAACCAACCGGCCGCTCCTCGACGAAGCGCCGGTGCTCAGTTCGGCCGACTAGCGCCCAGGCGCCTTCAGCAACACCTCACCCATCCGGATCTGGGTGCCGCTGCCGTGCGGCGCGGCAAGCTGCCAGCCCGGTGGGGCGAGGACGATGATGGTCGACCCGTGCTCGAACCAGCCAAGTTCCTCACCCCGGTGGGCCTGGTGGTTACAGATGATCGGGTTGGTACCCCGGTAGCGCAGGTGGAGCAGCACATCCGCAAAGCGGAGCCGGATGCTTGCAACCAGAATCGCGGCGACGGCTACCAGCGCGACCGGCTCGCCGGTATCTGTAAGCCGGCAATGAAGAACCGCCCGCTCATTTCTGCAGAACAATCGCGACACCCGCGCGAGCGCAGGGGGGTTTACGTTCCAGCAGTCACCGCTCACATAATCGACCTGGCTGATCTGGCAGTCGGCCGGACTGTGAAAGCGGTGATACATCTGCGCGGTCAGCCTGAGCGTCACGTAGGTCGCGCCGCGGTACTGTTCGGCGCTCGCGGCGCTTCCCAGCAGTTCATCGAGGCGGTAGGGCATGCCCTTCGCCTGCAGCATCGCCATGTCGTTCACCACGCCATGCGCGCCGACGATTGCATCACACGGACTTGAGAGCGTGCCCGCTTCCTGGCTGATGGATCGCGCACCCGGCTGAAGCTCGCGGGTAAAGCAGGCATGAAGACTGTCGAAGTCACTGCGCAGCGCGTCAGACAGATCGAGGTCGGAGAAACGCTTCCAGACCGCGATCAGGACTGACGCCAGCCACCGGCTGCGAACACGGCTCAGTCGGCCGAAGGCGATCGTGCAGAGCGCCCTGGGCAGTCGGTTGGTGAGCGCAAAGTTGATCGACGGGTAAGAGAGCGGGTTTCGCATCGTGGGGCCTTCATCGGATTGTCAAGCGCGCGCGCTACAACGGTGGAGTCCGCTCTGAACAGAGCCAAGCCGAGGCCTGATCCCATGCAAGAGACATTCGTACTTTCTGCGCTCGCCGCAGGTGTTGCGGCCGCGGCCGCGCCGGCTGCGTGGCGCAGACTTCAGCTGTCGCGCGCCAAACATCGATCGCTGGCGGGCCATGCGCGCATTGCGCGGCGGATTGCAAAGCTGCTCCCGGGCTACCGCTACGACGACGCCGAGTTTTTTGCCTGTGACGGTGCGGGGCCGGAGGTGGCCGCCAGACGGGAGGCCGCCTTCAAGAGCCTCGCGGCGGAGTTCAGTGCGCGCTATGCCGATGGTATTGCCATGACGCGGGCCGCGCGCGAACTGATCTCCGACCTCCAGTTCATCTCTCGTTACCGCGTTCCCTTCCAGTTCTCCGAGCGGGTGGCCGCAACCCTGCGAACCAGCAGTTTCGTGGATCGCAGCGAGGGGATTCATCTGATTGATCTCGATGGCAACCCGTTGATTGACCTCACGGGCTCGTATGGAGTCAATTTGCTGGGTAACGACTTCTACAAGGCGACGATCGAGGCGGGCGTGGCGAGTGTGCGGGGCCTTGGCTGCGTACTGGGGTCCTATCATCCCTGCGTGCTTGAGAACGCGGCACGGCTGCGCGAGATCTCTGGCCTGGACGAGGTGTCGTTTCACATGAGTGGCACCGAGGCAGTGATGCAGGCCGTGAGGCTTGCCCGCTATCACACCGGTCGCTCGCATCTGGTTCGCTTCTGCGGCGCCTACCACGGCTGGTGGGAGGATGTTCAACCCGGACCCGGTAATCCGGTTCCGCCCCGGGACACCTATACGTTGCGTGACATGGATGCCCGCACCCTCGAGGTGCTCAGGTCGCGTCGCGATATTGCCTGTGTGCTGGTCAATCCGCTTCAGGCGCTTCATCCCAATTCGCCGGCCCCGGGTGATTCGTCGCTGGTCGACAGCGGCAGACGCGCGGGCTTTGATCGCGCCGCCTACACCCGCTGGCTCGAGCAGCTGCGGGAAGTGTGCAGCGAGCGCGGCATTGTCCTGATCTTTGATGAGGTGTTTCTGGGCTTCCGTCTGGCACCGGGCGGCGCGCAGGAGTATTTCGGCGTTCGTGCCGACATGGTCACCTACGGAAAAACGCTGGGCGGTGGCTTGCCGGTTGGCGTCGTGTGCGGGCGAGCTGCACTGATGAAGCGATTCCGGGATGACCGGCCTGCCGACATCTGCTTTGCACGTGGCACCTTCAACGCCCACCCCTATGTCATGGGCAGTATGAAGGCGTTTCTCGATGCGCTCCAGACGCAGCCGATCCGTGCGCTCTATGCCAACCTCGATGACCTCTGGAACGGCCGGGCTGCGCATCTCAATCGAAGGCTCGACGAACAGGCGCTGCCGGTTCGAGTCGCCAATCTGTCGACCGTCTGGACCATCACCTACACCACGCCCTCGCGCTACAACTGGATGCTGCAGTTTTACCTGCGCTCCGAAGGGCTGGCTCTCAGCTGGGTGGGAAGCGGTCGTCTGATTTTCAGTCTCGACTTCACCGAAGCCGACTTCGATGAAGTGTGCGAGCGATTTGTAGCGGCCTGCAAGCGGATGCAGGCGGATGGTTGGTGGCAAGGCCCTGAAACCACCAACCGTGCGATCCGCAAGTCGATTCTCTCGGAAGTGTTGCGGCGCGGGGTGATGCGGCGCAAGAAAGCGTAAAGGCATGCGCAAGCGGGCGCGCCACCGAGCAGGTGGCGCACCTCTGAGTTAGCGCTGCGTTACATCGTGCATTGGGTCGTAACGCTCGCCGCGCAGAAGCGCGAGCGGCGCACGATGATAGAGCGCGACATCATGAAACGGGTCGGTGAGAATCTTTGTACCCCAGGCTAATCCGACCAACAGCGACTGCTGGAAACTGAGCTGTATTACCCGGAAAACCAGACCGGAGGCGCCAAGCGACAGCCAGGCGATACCGATGTCGTGAATCGTCTCCGCCAAGCTTGCCGCAGGCTCGATCAGTCCGCCCAACGAAGGGTTGATGATCAGTGCAACCGGGCACGCCACCCAGATCGACATCAGCACAATCTTGCGGCGAATGTTGTAGCCGACCTTGACGGCCTCCTTGTATTCGTCGGTCACCTGGTTGACTTCGTCAAATCCGCGCGGCTCAAAGAAAAAGTGACCTGCCTGCCGGCTGGTCATCGACAGGCACCAGGCGATGATTGCGGACCACGCCGGCTCAAATGGCAGCAACAGATAAGCGACGACAAAGCAACAGGCGCTGAAGAGATGCAGCGACTGGTTGATGCGGCAGTGGTGATAGAAGCGGTGATCATCCCAGCGCTGTCGGTTGAGTTCATCAAAGAAGGCGTTCATCGGGTCTCCTGTCATCAAACGATTGTTGCTCCGCTCAAACACTTTGAGCCTGATTTGTGAAGACTGCGTGACCATCAGAGGCTCACGCGTGCGCTGTCATCGATTTGTTGCATCGCAGGGCTAGCCTCTCGAGCGAAACGGGTCACCAGACAAGCACAGGAGTAGCCGATGCGCGCGTTGAAGCCGATTCGCCTCGCGGTGGTCACTGAAACCTACCCGCCGGATATCAACGGAGTCGCGATGAGTCTGTCCAGACTCATTGGAGGACTCCTCGAACGTGGGCACGATATCGACCTGTATCGCCTTCGCCCGCGCGATCCGGCAAGTCGCTCGGAGTGCTCATCGGCCGATCCATCGCGACTCCGTGTCACCGAGCTCAAGGGTGTGCCGATTCCGTTCTATCCGGAGCTGATGATGGGGTTGCCAGCCGGTCGGCTGCTCGTCCGACGCTGGCGGTCAGAGCGGCCCGATCTTGTTCATATTGCGACCGAGGGCCCGCTCGGCTGGTCGGCGCTGCGGGCTGCACGGCGACTGGGCATCCCGGTCTCATCCGATTTCAGAACACAGTTCGATCAGTACTCGACACACTACGGACTCGCCTGGCTCGCCGCGCCAGTGGGCGCGTATCTGCGGGCGTTTCATAACCGGACCGATCTGACGACGGTACCGACGTCCGCACTCAAGCAGGAGCTTGGTAACCGAGGCTTCCGTAAGCTGCGAGTACTCGGCCGCGGAGTCGATGCGCGCCAGTTCGATCCCGTCCGGCGCTGCGATTCGCTTCGCGCGGGCTGGGGCGCCAACCCCGATACGCCGGTTGCGCTCTGCGTGGGGCGGCTCGCCGCTGAGAAGAATCTGGAGCTTGCGCTTCAGGCCTTCAGGGCGATGCGCGATCTTGCACCCGATGCGAAACTTGTGTTCGTCGGCGATGGCCCGCTGCGCGAGACGCTGGCTCGGGCCTGTCCGGATGCGATATTCGTCGGGCGACAGACCGGGACTGAACTCGCGCGGCACTATGCAAGTGCCGACGTGTTTCTATTTCCCAGCCTGTCAGAGACCTTCGGCAATGTCGTGACTGAATCGATGGCAAGCGGACTGGCGACGGTTGCGTTTCGTCATGCCGCGGCGGCAGAGCTGATTGAAAGCGGCGTCACTGGGTGGCTGAGTGATCCGGAGGACGCGCGAAGCTTCATCAACTCGGCGCGCGCGCTCGCCGCCGACGCTCGGCGACGTCGAGCCATGGGGCGAGGTGCTCGTGAAGCTGTCTCCCATCTTGATTGGCCAGTAATTGCTTCCCAATTCGAGGCGATCGTTCAGGCGCTGATCGAAGGCGAGCGCCCGGTGCAGGCGCCTTCTGGCGTCACGCGGTTGCGCGCCTCGGAAACCTGGCCAGTCTGAGTTGCTGCCGCTCGATTAGCGGCGTGCGGGAACAGCACCAGCGATCTTCGACTCAAGACCAGCCGCGTAGCGCCGGTCGGGTTGCGAGGCGGGCGATACTCAGGAAGTGCTCCAGGCGAGTGCTATGGGCACTCCCTCGTCGCGACCGATCGTCCCACCGGCAAAGTCGCAGTGCGTCCCTTGCGATGGGGTCTGCGTCAAACCTCTCGACCTCGGCCGAAGACATCGGACCACCTTGCAACGCGAGCGATCGCAGACACGGCACGGGAAGTGCGCGCATGTAGCCTGGCTCGGTCGTGCAAAGATATCGCTTTGCGTCGACGTGCGCCGCGGCCAACCGCGCAACGCGCGGATCGAAGCGTGCGTCAAGCCAGCGCGCGCCGATTTCATGATGATGATCGTCCTCGGCCTGCCCTTCCTCTACGTCTGCAGTGGACGTCAGCAGATGGCCAATGTCATGCGTGAGGGCTGCGGTCACTAGCCACGCAGGTGACCCCTCGCGCTCAGCGAGTGTTGCGCAATGGAGCGCGTGTTCGACGTGTCGGGCGGCATCGGAATACCGGAGCTCGCCCCGTTCAAAAAAGATGGAACGCAATTCATTGATGGGGCAGACGCTCATGACGGTCTTTGGGGTCGCGTTGATCAGGTGAGTGAGTATCACGTTGTGCGATGACGAATCGAAGACCAGCGCAGACCGAAATAATTTCGCAACGATTCAGACACATTGTTGCAATGTTGAACCGCGACGATCTTGCGGGTTGACCGGAGGTTCGCAATGCTGATTCGTATCGATCGAGGAATTGACGTGAATCGTTCCGCTGATCTGACTGCGGGACGTCGCTTCTACGTGCGGCTGGCCCGCAGTTGGTCGGAAGTCGAGGCGGCGCAGCGCTTGCGGTGGCGGGTATTCTCCGATGAGATGGGCGCCCGGCTCGAGAGCGGCAGACCCGGTATCGACTGGGATGTGTTTGATGATCATTGCGACCACCTGCTCGCGTTCGAGGCCGAGGAAGGGCGCGTGATCGGTACCTACAGGATCCTTACGCCAGAGGGCGCCGCCCGACTGGGTGCTTGCTATTCGGAGCGCGAATTCGACCTGAGTCCGCTTCAAGTGCTCAGGCCCCGGGCGGCCGAGATTGGCCGGTCTTGTGTCGATCCAGCATGGCGGGGAAGCGCGGTCCTCGCACTCATGTGGTCTGCGCTGATCGACTACGCACGCGGGCGCGGGTTGGCTTACCTGATGGGCTGTGCCTCGGTGTCGATGACTGATGGCGGCGTCTATGCGGCCAACCTCTACAACGCGATGAGACCCAATATGGTGGAGCCCGCGCTGCGTGTCCAGCCACGCGTCGGGCTTGACGTCCACCGACTTGCCACCGGCGAGCCCGCGCGGACGCCGACGCTGATTCGTGGCTATTTGCGTATCGGCGCCAGGATCTGCGGCTTGCCCGCAGTAGATACGGATTTCAATACCGCCGATTTCTTGATGCTGCTTGACATTGAATCGATCTCAACGCGGTTCGCGCGCCGCTTTGAAGCGGCGGCAAGAACAGGTTCCGCCGAGGCCCTCGCAGCCTGACTTAACCGTCAATCAGCTCGCCCTTCTTTCGGAACGGATACGGGCCGGGATAATCGCCGATCACCGCAACGTGCGAGACCAGCCGACCGCCGCTCCACCAGTGGAGGTGAAAGCCCGGCGGCTCCATGACAAAACAGTCGTCGGCCTCACTGTCGATATCAAGTGCCACCTGATGAGCGGGGCTAGGACAGGTGCTCGCAACCGACCCGGCAAAGCGCGTTGTTATCGAGCGATGCAGGTGGCCGCAGACGATGCGCTCGACCTGTGGGTGTCGCGCAATCACGCGGGCAAGCGCCTCGCGGTCGGCAAAGCCGATACGGTCCATATGTCCGATACCGGTCAGAAACGGCGGGTGATGCATTGCAATGATCGTAGGCCGTTGGGGTGTCCTGGATAGACTGCGATCCAGCCAATCAAGCCGATCGCTGCAGAGGTTGCCACCGCTTTCCCCAGGCACAACGGTATCCAGCGCAATAATCTGGACCGGTAACGTGTCGATCACGAACTGGATGTGATCGGCGCATTGATCCAAATAGTGATGTCCTGGAAAGGCCCGCCGCAACTCCTGTCGGTTGTCATGATTTCCAGGCAACAGATAGACCGGCATAGTCAGGGGCTCGAGAAGGGTGCGGAGCCGACGGTACTCCTCGGGACGTCCAAAGTCGACCAGGTCGCCAGTGGCGATCACCGCCGCTGGACGTTGGGGAAGGTCGAGAATCTGGCGCACACAGCGCTCGAGCATCACTGCCGTATCTACGATGCCGTAAGCGAGGCTCCCCTCGCGTCGAATATGCAGGTCGCTGATCTGACAGATGAGCATAGTGTGTCTCTCGTGTTAGATGCCCGGTGCGCGCGCGAAGTCGGGCTGGATCTGGCTAGCGGTGATCACGCAGCCGACCCGCTGACCAACGGCAATCTGTTCGCGGGGTGCGATCCGGGCGGTGAGCGTCTGCTCAGTACCGGCAATGAGCGTGAGGCGAAGATGATCGCCGAAATAAAAGCAGTTTGTGACCGTCGCGATGAAATGCGCATCCTCCTCAGTCGATAGCTGGAGGTCCTCCGGCCTGAAGAGGAGGGCAACCGGGCCATCCGGTGCATCGACTGCGATACGGCTTGAGCCGACCGTCAGGAACCCCGCAGAGACATCCCCTGTCAGCTTGTTCATCGTGCCGATAAAGTCAGTGACAAACGCTGTTGCGGGCGTCTCGTAGATCTGTCTCGGCGTTCCGATCTGTTCGATATCACCCTGGTTCATGACCACCACACGGTCTGCGAGCGCCATCGCTTCGGTCTGGTCGTGCGTGACATACACCGCGGTAATTCCAAGGCCCCGAAGCAACTGATCAATTTCAAGGCGAAGGTTATCGCGAAGCCGGGCGTCAAGCGCGGTTAGCGGTTCATCGAGCAGAAGCACCTTGGGCCGAGCGGCGATTGCACGCGCGAGCGCGACGCGCTGGCGCTGTCCGCCGGAGAGCTGATTGATTCGCCGGTGTCGCAGATCCTCGATCCGCATCATGGCCAGCATGTCGGTGACCCTTCGGTCACACTCCGCACCAGGAACCCGTCTCACCTTGAGTCCGTAGGCAACGTTCTGTGCCACATCCATATTCGGAAACAGGGCGTAGCTCTGGAACACCATTCCCACGCCGCGCTTCTCAACGGGGACCAGGGTGACATCGTGCTCATCAAACAAGACCCGCCCGCCCGGATCAGGAAAATCCAGGCCCGCGATGAGTCTAAGCAGCGTCGTTTTGCCGCAGCCCGAGGGACCGAGCAGGGCGACGGTTTCACCCGACCTGATGATGAGATCGCAGCCCTTGAGCGCGCGGGTGCCGTCGGGAAACGTGCGGGCACAGTCCGCGAGGCGGACCGAGATTCCGGTGGCGGTCATCGGGACCTCCCGTTGACCCGCTGAAGCGCGATCAGCAGCGGAATGATCAGCATGAAGAAAATCACGGTGTAGGCACTTCCAACCTCGATGCGAAGCGATGCATAGGCATCGGCGAGGCCGATTGGCAGCGTCTTCGTGAGCGGGGTATGTAGAAGAAGGGTCATGTTGAATTCACCGAGCGATAGCGTCAGCACCATCAGGGAGCCGGCGACGATACCGCCTGCGCTATTGGGCAGGACGACGTGAACCATTCGCTGCCAGAAGCTCGCGCCCAGGCTGCGGGCGGCCTCTTCGAGCGCGGTCAGATCGATGGAGCTCATCACGGCGAGGACGCTCCGGACCATGAAGGGCAGCGTGAACAGAACATGCCCGATCAGGATGAAGAACCAGCTCTGCCGCCACTCGCCCCAGCCGCCGAAAGTTACGATAAGTGCAAGTGCGGTAGCGAGTCCTGGTACTGCGATCGGCATGACCAGCAGCTCCTCGACGACGCGACTTGCACGCGATGGACTGCGGAAGAGCGCGTAAGCGGCCGGTATCCCAATCAGCAGATTGCAGGCGAGGCAGGCGAAGGCAATCTGTAGAGATAACGTGATGGAGGCATGGTATTCAGCGAAAACCTTGATCAGCCAGGTCATGGTGAGCCCGCTCGACCAGCCCTCAAAATAGTTGGAGGTGACCCCGGCAAGAAGCGACATCATGACCGGGAGGATCAGGAACACACACAGAAGCACCGTGATCGAGAGCTGCAGCCAGAACGTGATACCCCGCCCAGGCCCCCTTGTAACTCCCCTGTCAGGAGGTGTCTGCGACATGGCTTCAGCCCGCCGCGGCAACGCTGGTGCCCGAGACACTTCGGGCGAGCGCAAGCGCGGCCCAGGTGATCGCGCCAAGGACGAACGACAGCGCCGCAGCCATAGCGATGTTGGCCTGCAGGGTGAACTCTGTGTAGATCACCATCGGTAGCACGTTGATACGAGTGGCGAGCGTGAAGGCGGTACCGAAGGCGCCCATCGCGGTGGCAAAGCAGATGGCGCCCGCGGCAACAAGCGCTGGCTTGAGCGCCGGCACGATCACATCCAGGGCGACCCGTATCGGACCAGCACCCAGCGACCGGGCTGCTTCCTCGATTCGTGGGTCTAGCTTCTCCGCGCTTGCCATGATCGTGAGGATGGTGCGAGGAATCGAAAAATAGAGATAACCGAAAAACAGACCTGTCATCGAATAGGCGAACACCCAGCGTTCACCAAACAACGCATCGGTCATCAGCGGTATCAGCCCCTGCCTGCCGCCCAGCATGATCACCATGAAACCGATCACCACACCGGGGAAAGCGAGGGGCAAGGTCAGCATCGAGACCAAAAGGGCTCGCCCTCGAAAGTCATGACGGGTCAGAAATACGCCACTCACGGTTGAAAAGATCAGGGTGACCAGTG
>JAGWXN010000380.1 GCA_018969885.1 Betaproteobacteria bacterium
ACCATGGTGTTAAGACCGGAAAATGAAGTAGACCGCGCCCATCATGCAAAGCGCAGCCCAAAGGTAATCGAGCTTGACCGGCTGGTTCATGTAGAGGACCGCGAAGGGAACGAAAACTGCGAGTGTGATGACTTCCTGCAGGATTTTCAGCTGAGGCAGCGAAAACACGGTGTAACCGATCCGATTAGCCGGCACCTGAAGCAGATATTCAAACAGGGCGATGGTCCAGCTCGCGAGCGCGGCGATCCACCAGGGTCGGGTGGCCATGTCGCGCAGATGCGCATACCAGGCAAATGTCATGAAGATGTTGGACGCCACAAGCAGCAGAACCGTCTGAAGCGGGACCGGTAGCGTATTCATTGCACGGACCCGGAGCGAGCCGCGCGAGGCGTGTCGCCCGTGACGTCGGTGAGCGGGCCGAGCTTTTCGATGCGCTGCCCCGCGCAGGCGCTTGCCCAGTCGGCGGCTCCGCCCAGGCGCGGAATTTGTGCAAGCGGGTCGATTTCGAGGAGCGGCGCGAGCACGAATGCGCGCTGATGCATGCGGGGGTGCGGCAGCGTGAGAAGAGGTGTCTCGAGGACCAACGACCCGGCGAGGAGCAAATCGACATCGAGGGTACGCGGCGCGTTCCGGTGCGGGCGCACGCGCCCCTCCTCCGACTCAAGCGACTGCGCGAGCATGAGCATGGCCTGCGGCGCGAGGGCGGTGTCAATCGCGACGACCGCATTCAGAAAATCGGGCCCCTCGGCGTCGACCGGTGCACTGCGCCAGAGCGAGGAGATGGCAATGACCTGGAGGTCGGGATGCTGTCGCAGCCGGCTTAGCGTGCGCTCGAGCGCACCTCGGGCATCGCCAAGGTTTGCACCCAGCCCCAGCATCCAGCGGCGTTGCATGCTGCGTTCAGCCAGCGTGGTCAGCCGGACCGGGCGCGGTGGCCGGCGAATCAGAGGCGTCGGAGCGACCACGCCCGCGGCTGCGGCGCCTGCGCTTGCGCGGTCCCGTGCCTGAACCGTTTTCGCTCGCGCGGGCAATGAGGGCTGCACGTTCGTCGGGGGCCGCATCGAGAAACTCGGTCCACCAGTCTCCCAGTTCCGCCGGCAGTTCGCCGGCATCGCAGCGCAGGACCAGGAAGTCGTAGCCCGCGCGCAGCCGAATATGCTCGAGTAGCGCATACGGTGTGCGACCGGTGCGGCGCTCAAATCGCGGCTGCAGCATCCAGATCTCACGCATGTCGGCAATGTGTCGGCGCTGGATAGCGAGCTTCTCGGCCTGCTCATCGAGCACCGCGTCAATGGCGTCCGATAACGCCGGAATGGCGGGGGCGCCTGCAGCGACCGCCTGCTGCCAGCGGATGCGAACCGGCTGCCAGAGCAGGCTTGCGAACAGGAATCCGGGCGAGATGGGCTTACCCGCAAGCACACGCTGGTCGGTCCGTTCGAGCGCGGTGGTGACGAAACGTTCGCCGTCGGGTTGCTCGAGAATCATGTCTAGCATTGGCATCAGGCCGTGATGCAGGCCCTCGCGGCGAAGTTCGTGCAGACACGCCATGGCGTGACCCGAGACGAGAAGCTTCAGCATCTCGTCAAACAGGCGTGCGCTCGGGATGTTCGAGATCAGCGGGGCCAGCGCTCGAATCGGGGTGCGGGTTCGGGGCTCGATGGAAAAGCCCAGCTTCGCCACGAACCGCGCTACGCGCAGCATCCGAACCGGATCTTCCCGGAACCGCTGCTCGGCATCGCCGATGATGCGCAGCGACCGTTTTTTCAGGTCGCGCACGCCGTCGTGGTAGTCGAGAATGCGGTCGGCAAGCGGATCGTAGTAGAGCGCATTGATGGTGAAGTCACGCCGCGCAGCGTCTTCGGGTTGCGTGCCCCAGACGTTGTCGCGCAGCACCCGACCATGCTCATCGGTCTCCGCCTCGTCCTGAATCGCGCGGAAAGTGGAGACCTCGATGGTTTCGCGCCCGAACATGACATGCACGATCTGAAAGCGCCGGCCGATCACGCGGGAGCGACGAAAGAGACTACGCACCTGCTCGGGTGTGGCGTCGGTCGCCACGTCAAAGTCCTTCGGGCGCAGGCCAAGCAGCAGGTCGCGCACGCCGCCACCGACCACGAACGCCTGGTGGCCTGCCTTCTGAAGGGTTTCGCAGGTGCGAAATGCCGCATCAGAAATGGCGCCGTGAATGACACCGAGTTCGGACCCTTTGTATTCGCGGGCCTTCTCGCGGATGGCGGCGCGGGGCCCCCGGGTCTTTCGGTTGAGCAGGCGATCGATCAGGCGTCGGATCATTCGAATAGTCTCAGCACTGCCCAGCCGCGCTCGGCGGCCAGGCGTGCCAGCCGGTCATCGGGGTTGGTGGCGACCGGGTGGGTCACCAGGGACAGGAGCGGCAGGTCATTGATGGAGTCGCTGTAGAACCACGACGTCGTGAAACCCTCGAAAGCAGCACCAAGGGATGCGAGCCAGGCGTGCGTTCGCGTGACCTTGCCCTCGCGAAAGGAGGGTGTGCCGGCCGGGCGGCCGGTGTAGGCCCCATTGACGGTTTCAACGGTGGTGGCCACCAGATGGGCCAGACCGAACTCGGCTGCAATGGGTGCCGTGACGAATTCGTTGGTGGCGGTGACGAGTGCGCACAGGTCACCGCTCTCGAGGTGCCGGCTCACCAGATCGCGGGCCGCGGGCTGGATGGCCGGGCGGATCACCTCGTCCATGTACTGCAGATGCCAGCGATCGAGCTGCGCGCGTGGGTGTGCGGCGAGCGGGGCAAGCTGGAATTCGAGGAATTCGAAAATATTGAGGGTACCGGCCTGGTATTGCCGCAGGTAGTCATCGTTACGGCGCGTGTGTTCTTCGCCGTCGATGGCGCCGACCCGCGCGAGAAAACGCGCCCACTCGTAATCGCTGTCAATCGGCAGCAGCGTGTGGTCGAGGTCAAAGAGAGCGAGTCTGCGCTCGCCGGGCGGGGTCGGCGTGAAATTCATGATGGTGAGGGCGGCAAGTGTATCAGCCGGGTTCGCCGGGGCCTGCGATCGGGCGGGGCGCTGCCAGGGGCTCGACCGGGGCGTCGATCAGCGCGTCGAACTCACGCGCGAGCGCGGCCGACAGCGGACGCTGACGCTCAAGCGCATAGCGGTCGAGCGCGGTGAAAAAAGCGAGCAGGGTTCGCAGGTCGCGTGCTTTGCGTGTGAGCAGGTAGTGAAAGACGTCGCTGTGGGCATGAACGCCGGTGGCGCGGGCTGCTTCCCTCAG
>JAGWXN010000381.1 GCA_018969885.1 Betaproteobacteria bacterium
GGTTGCACGCCCCCATTCTAAACGGCTCATGAACATCGTTATCCTCGCTGCGGGCAAGGGCACGCGCATGCACTCGGACCTGCCCAAGGTGCTGCACACGCTCGCCGGTCGGCCGCTCCTGTCGCACGTGATCGAGCGCGCGCGCGCGCTGGCTCCTTCGCGAATTGTGGTGATCTACGGGCATGGTGGCGACGCCGTGCCCCGCGCGCTCGCCGCAGACGATCTGACCTGGGCCCTGCAATCACCGCAGCGCGGCACCGGCCACGCCGTCATGCAGGCCCTTCCCCATCTGATCGACACGGTGCCCACGCTTATCCTTTATGGCGATGTGCCGCTCACCGAACCGGCTACCCTCGATCGCCTGGTGCGGCCTGCAACGGATGGCGCGCTCGCGATTCTCACTGTCGAATTGGCCGATCCCACGGGCTACGGCCGCATCGTCCGCGAGGGCGGCGCAGTTCGCCGAATCGTCGAGCACAAAGACGCCGACGAAGCCACGCGGGCCATCCATGAAGTCAACACCGGCATCCTCGCCGCGCCCACTCCGGCATTACGTCGATGGCTCGCCGGCCTCTCCGACAACAACGCCCAGCGCGAGTACTACCTCACCGATATTGTTGCTGCCGCGGTCGCCGAGGGCGTTTCCGTCACCGCCGCCCAACCCGATCATGAGTGGGAAACGCTGGGTGTCAACAGCCGCGCCCAGCTGGCCCAGCTCGAGCGCATTCATCAGCGCCGTCAGGCAGATGGCCTGATGGAGTCGGGGGTTGCGCTCGCCGACCCCGATCGCATCGATATCCGCGGTTCGCTTGCCTGCGGGCGCGACGTGTTCATTGATGTGGGCTGCGTGTTCGAAGGCAAGGTGGTGCTTGGCTCGGGCGTGTCGATCGGTCCGAACTGCGTGCTGCGTGACACCACGGTTGCCAACGGCGCCCAGATCCTCGCCTTCTCGCATCTCGACAGCGCGGTGGTGGGCGCCGATGCACGGGTCGGTCCCTATGCAAGACTGCGGCCCGGCACCGAGCTGGGCGAAGGCAGTCATGTGGGCAACTTCGTCGAAATGAAGGCCACGCGACTCGGCCCTGGCTCCAAGGCCAATCATCTTGCCTACGTGGGAGATGCCGAGGTCGGCGCGCGGGTCAACATTGGTGCGGGCACCATCACCTGCAACTATGACGGCGTCAACAAGCACCGAACCGTCATTGAAGATGACGCGTTCATTGGCAGCGACACGCAGCTGGTTGCGCCGGTTCGCGTCGGGCGGGGCGCCACGCTGGGCGCGGGCACCACCCTCACGCGCGACGCGCCCGCTGATCGCCTCACGGTTTCGCGCGCCCGCCAAACCACCATTGAAGGCTGGAAGCGACCAGCCCGCAACAAAGGGTAGGGAGATTTCCGATGTGCGGAATCGTTGGCGCCACCGCGCAACGCGACGTCGTGCCGATCCTGATCGAGGGTCTGCGAAAGCTCGAATACCGTGGCTACGATTCGGCGGGAATCGCGCTCAATCATGGCGATATTCAACGCGTACGGGCGGTCGGGCGAGTGGCCGACCTTGAGGCGCGAACGACAGAAGAGAAGGTTCAGGCGCCCACCGGCATTGCCCACACGCGTTGGGCCACTCACGGGGGCGTGAACGAAACCAATGCCCATCCGCATGCCTCGGCGAGCGAAGCTGCATCCGTATCGGTGGTCCACAACGGCATCATCGAAAACCATGAGGCGCTGCGCGCCCGACTCACCGCAGCGGGCTACCGCTTCGAATCCGAAACCGACACCGAAGTGATCGCCCATCTGCTGCACAGTCTGGTCGCACAGGGGCTCGGACTCTTCGAAGCGGTGCAGCGCGCGGTGCGAGAGCTCCACGGCGCTTACGCCATTGCAGCCATCAGCCGTGCCGAGCCCGGCACGGTCGTGGGTTCGCGCTGCGGGGCGCCGCTTCTCCTGGGTGTCGGCAACGAGGGGCGAGGCGACCGTGAAAATTTCCTCGCCTCCGATACCTCGGCACTTCTTCAGGTCACCCGCCATGTTGCTTACCTGGAAGAGGGTGACGTCGCCGAAATCCGCAGCAACGGTTATCGGATCGTCAGTGCGAGCGGCACGCAGGTGAATCGGCCGGTCATTCTCAGCCAGCTGTCGGCCGATGCGATCGAACTCGGTCACTACGCGCACTACATGCAGAAGGAAATTTTTGAGCAGCCAGGCGCGATCGCCAACACGCTTGAAATGCTGCTTGGTGCATCGTCGATCGACCCCGGGCTCTTTGGTGCCGACGCGCGACCGGTGCTCTCGCGCGCCAAACAGCTGCTGATTCTCGCCTGCGGCACCAGCTATCACGCGGGTTGCGTTGCGCGCTACTGGTTGGAATCCATCGCTGGCATTCCCACGACCGTGGAGATCGCAAGCGAGTACCGATATCGCGATTCGGTGGCACAGGACGACACGCTGGTCGTCACCATCTCGCAGTCAGGCGAAACCGCCGACACGCTCGCTGCGCTCGCGCATGCCGGCACGCAGGGGCTTACCGACACCCTCTCCATCTGCAATGTGCCGGAGTCGGCGCTGATCCGGGCCTCCAAGCTCAGGTTCCTCACGCGAGCCGGGCCCGAGATCGGCGTGGCCTCAACCAAAGCGTTCACCACACAGTTGGCCGCCCTCTTCGTGCTCACGCTGGTGCTTGCCAAGCTCCGCGGCCGGCTTTCAGCGGAGCGCGAGCGCGAGCTGATTGTGCAACTTCGCCACCTGCCCGCGGCGATGAATCATGTGCTCGATTGCGAGCCGGCTGTGCGTGCCTGGGCGGCGCGCTTTGCTACGCGCCAGCATGCGCTCTTCCTGGGGCGCGGTGTGCACTTTCCAATCGCACTCGAAGGTGCGCTGAAACTCAAGGAAATCACCTACATCCACGCCGAAGCCTACGCTGCGGGCGAACTCAAACACGGCCCGCTTGCGCTGGTTGATGACCAGATGCCGGTGGTAGCCATTGCGCCCAACGACGCGCTCATCGAAAAGCTCAAGTCGAATCTGCAGGAGGTGCGCGCACGGGGCGGCGAGCTCTTTGTGTTCGCCGACCGCGACACGCGGATCAGTGCCGGTGACGGCGTGCATGTCATCAATCTGGTCGACCATGCGGGTGCGCTCTCCCCCATTCTTCATGTGGTCCCGCTTCAGCTTCTCGCCTATCACGCCGCACTCGCGCGCGGCACCGACGTGGACAAACCGCGCAATCTGGCGAAGAGCGTCACGGTGGAGT